>JBBTFY010000042.1:0-11439 GCA_038041635.1 Pseudomonadota bacterium | reverse complement strand
CACCGCGCATATCGCCGCGCAAGGACCCTGCCTGTTGCTGGAGCTCGGCACGCTCGGCAGCGCTCAGTCCCGGCTGGGTCAAGCGGTGCTCGATCCGATCCAGATCGCCGCCCAGATTGGCGCTGAGCCGCTGCGATGCATCAATGCCCGTCCCGACATCGACCCCGCCGACCTGACTGTTGGTCAATTCGCCGTCCAGCCCTGCGACCAGATCCACCGCGTCGCGCGCGAACGAACGCGCCAGCGCCGGGTCAACAAGGAAGTTCAGGCTCGCATCAATCGGCCCATCATCCTTGCGGGTGTAGTGGATATTGGCGACGCGGCAGCGGTTCCGTCCCAAGCGTGCGCACGCCTCGACATGGCGGTCCTGCGCTACCGACACTTGGTCGTCGGGCAAGCGAAAGGCGAAGTCGTAGGTGAAGGCAACCCCCGGTGCGACACTGGGGTCCGCGCCTGTCACCGAAGCGGCATTGGGCACGGAACCGGTGGCAGAGTCGCTTGCGGCCTCGGCTGGTGCGGCTGCTTCGGCAGCGACCTCTGCGTCTCCATCAGCTTTGCTACACCCCGCCAATGCCAGTGCGGCGACGATGGCGATGAACGATAGGCGGTGAATATTTTTACTTTCTAATCTTCGCATATATTTAACTCCCATCCCAATGTATTTATCTACTATTTTAGTAGAGAATACCATTTTCACGGGCAATGCAAGCGGAAAGTTGCACCACCCGCCGCAATCCGCCACCATGGCGGCCATGGATCGCCTTCAAACCACGCTTGACGCTATCACCGCCGAGGCCGCCAGCACTGTGGAGCGCGGCCAAGTTGCCAATTATATCCCCGCGCTGGCGCGAATCGACCCCGCGCAGTTCGGCATCGCGGTGGTGCTGGCCGACGGCAGCATCTATGGCGCGGGCGACGCCGATACGGCATTTTCCATCCAGTCAATCTCCAAAGTGTTTTCGCTGACGATGGCGCTAGGGAAAGTGGGTGGGGAGCTTTGGCACCGTGTCGGGCGCGAACCATCGGGATCGGCGTTCAATTCGATCGTCCAGTTGGAAAGCGAACAGGGCGTGCCCCGCAACCCGTTTATCAACGCCGGGGCGATTGCGGTGGCCGACGTCATATTGGAGGGCAATGACCCGCGCGAAGCCATAGGAGATATGCTGCGTTTCGTCCGCTTCCTTTGCGGTGACGGCACAGGTGAAGGTGGGGGACACGGCGATGAGGGCGTTTTCATTGACCGCGAAGTGGCGTCAAGCGAGGCAGTGACCGGCCACCGCAACGCCGCATTGGCGCATTATATGAAGAGCTTTGGCAATATGGCCAATGTCGAAGGCGCGCTGTCGCTCTATTTCCATAGCTGCTCCATCGCTATGTCGTGCCGCCAACTGGCGATGGCCGGGCGCTATTTAATGCATGATGGCGTGCACCCCGCAACCGGTGCGCGCGTTGTAACGGCGGAGCGGGCGCGGCGGATAGGCGCGTTGATGCTGACCTGTGGCCATTATGACGGGTCGGGTGAGTTCGCCTTTCGCGTCGGCATCCCTGGCAAATCGGGGGTCGGCGGCGGCATATTGGCGGTGGTGCCGGGTGTGGCATCTATCGCAGCATGGTCGCCGGGCCTCAATGATCGCGGTAATTCGATGATCGCCAGCCGCGCACTGGAGCGCCTATCCGAAGCAATGGGCTGGTCAGTATTTGCTGCTTCGTAACTTGTATATCTCTACCCGTTCGCCCTGAGCATGTCGAAGCCTGTCCTGTCGAAGGGGGCTGTATTCTCTTGTTTGAAGCAAAGTAAGGGCAGTGCTTCGACAAGCTCAGCACGAACGGAACAACACAAAACGCCCCACAACAAAAGGGCGGCCCAGATAGACCGCCCCCTTGGAAACCAAATGCAAAAGTTCAGAAGTTGACCGTGGCGCGCCCATAGACATAGCGGCCATTGAACCCGAACGGTGAGAAGCTGCTGTAGGGCAAGAAATAGCCGTTGAGGCCATAATTTTGCCCGCCAACAACGCCCGCACGGACAAGGTCAGGATACTGGTCAAAGATATTGTTGGCACCGACCGCCAATTCCATCGTTTCGCATGGCTTGAAGCGCACTTCCATGTCGAACACCCATTCGGCGCCAAATATTTGGTCGCGCGCAGCATCGGCACCGGGGCTGGTGACTTCGCCATAGCGGTTGCCGCGTGTCGTAAGCGAGAATGCGCCTATATCCCAATCAAGACCGACATTGATCTTGTTGCTCGGCTGGCCGTCGGTCAGACGGATCGATTCCTGGCGCCCGAACAGTGTCAGACCAGGCAGCGTCGGCAATATCGCGCGGTCGGTAATCGTCGTATTGGTCTGGTTATACCCAGCGGTCAGCCGCAGGCGGCCCAAACCAAAATCGGGAACGCGGTATGCGGCAACAATGTCGAACCCTTCGGTCCGTGTGTCGATGCCGTTGACGAAGAAACGCGCCGAAGTGATGTTGTTGAAGCCCGCGCCCTGCAACAGCGCGACAACCGCCGCACCTTGCAGATTTTCGGTCAGGACGACGCGGTTGTTGATTTTGATATTATAATAATCGGCGGTGATGCTGAGCCCGTCGATCAGGCTGACGGTCACGCCGCCTGAGAAGTTGAGCGATTTCTCTGGCTCCAGCGGTTGCGAACCGAGCGCGCGTGCAACCGGGCTGCTGACTGGGAAGGTGCCGATTTCAACGAGCGTTCCGGCAACATTATTGGTCGATGTTGTCGCGTAAAATTGCTGATGCAACGACGGCGCACGAAAACCGGTGGACACCGAACCACGGAAGCCTAGCCCGTCAATTGGTTCGAACCGTGCCGCGATCTTGCCATTCACTGTGCTGCCAAAGTCCGAGAAATGCTCGAACCGCCCAGCCGCCTGCAGCGTCAACGCTTCGGTCAGGTCGCTTTCCAGTTCGAGATAACCAGCATAGCTGTTGCGCGATGCGTCCACTTCGTTCGCGGGGCGGAAGCCGGGGAACACCTGAACCCCCGCCGGAGCGTTGAACGGGCTGGCCGAAAATGGCCCCGCCTCATAGCTTTGCAATTCGCCAGCGACGATGCGGAAGCTCTCGTCACGATATTCACCGCCGAACGCGACTGACAGGCCATCACCGATGCCGACATCATAGGTACGCTGCAGGTCGAGGTTGAACGTCGTCTGGCCAAAGCGCAGTCCGCCCGCATCGAACTTGTGCTGACCGCTGATATTGCCGTTCGATGTGTTGAAGCTGTTTTCGACCCCGAATTGGAAACTGTTCTGGCCATAAACGACCGACAGGTCATAATGCCAGTCGCTGACGTTGCCGCGCACACCCGCAGCCGCTGACAAATCCTCGATTGTCGAGACGATCAGTGGCAAAAAGCCGTCAGCAAAGGCGGGGATGAAGGTCGTCGTCGAAGCCGAAAAATCGCGGTTACGCGAGTCATTGGCGCGGCGGTAGAAGCCGGCGCTCTCCGCGTCGCGGATATTATAGCTGGCGAAGCCATAAAGCTCTGCGCCCTCGCTGACATCCCAGCCGCCGTTGACGAACAGCGCATAATCGGTGGTCGCAGCATCGCCGAAGCGGTGGCTGAAACGGTCAAAGGTCAATTCGCGCGGGTCAACATTGCCGCTGATGAGCGGATATTGCTGACGCGGATCGGCGGCGGTGCGGTTGGTTGCCCCGCGATCCTGGAACTGCGCAGTGAAGTTGAGAAACGCATTGTCCCCCATCGGCAGGCCAAAGTTGACCGCCAGCGTCGTAGTGCCGCCATCATGGCGTTCGCGCTCGGCTCCATTCGTCAACAGATAGACCCCGCCAGCCCCGGCATTGGGGTTGAGTGCAGGCTGGCCGCTGCTCGCCAATTGCACACCCGCCACGTCGAAAACGCCTGCCATCGTCGTTTGATACCGACCATAGGTTACTTGTGCACGGCCACCCTCGCTACGGCGCAGCTGGATGTTGAGCACACCGGCGATGGCGTCCGACCCATATTGCGAGGCAGCACCATCGCGCAGCACCTCGATCCGCTCAATCGCTAGCGGCGGAATAGTGTTGAGATCGACCGCAGACGAACCACGTCCGACCGAACCATTAAGGTTGAGGAGCGCGCTGGTGTGGCGGCGCTTACCATTGATAAGGACCAATGTCTGGTCTGGTGCCAAGCCGCGCAGCGTCGCTGGGCGAAGCGCATCGGTGCCATCGGTAATCGACGGTTGCGGGAAATTGAACGATGGAACCAGCTGGTTAAGCAAGCGGTTGACATCGGTATAGCCGCTTTCTGCCAGTGCTTCGCCGCCAATGATGTCTATCGGCACGGGGCTGTCTTCAACCGTGCGGTCGGTGCGGAGGGTGCCGGTGACGATGATGTCGGGGTTGGTTGCGGTGGGCGCATCATCGGCGGTTTGCGCGAATGCCACAGAAGGCATGGCGACAAGCGCGAAAGCCAGTGCGGCCATAGAAGTGCGTGCGAACGGGGAGAATGATTGTTGCATGACCCTAGTATCTCCAGTTGATTTTGAAGGAGTCCGACATCAAGCGGACATGCGCTGCCCCTACGGCAAGCGCGGCGGTTTTGCACCTGCACACCGACATGATTATGCATTTTTGGCAAGCGGTGTAACATTAGAGCAACAATTGCCATTATTGCGACATATTATCACGCGTTGCGCGCTGCAAGGCCCACGCATCCATTCCCTCTTGCCGCTAACGACTCCCGCCTGCTAACGCGCCGTCACTATGACAGCAGAAACCGCCAACCCCATCATCGATACGCCGTTCGACGGTGCGCTGTCCGAACGCTATCTTGTTTACGCGCTCTCGACGATCACCGCGCGCTCGCTCCCCGACTTGCGCGATGGTCTAAAACCCGTCCACCGCCGTTTGCTGTGGGCGATGCGCCAGCTCAAACTCGACCCCGCACAGGCACATAAAAAATCTGCGCGCATTGTCGGCGAGGTTATGGGAAAATACCACCCGCACGGTGACACAGCCCTTTATGAAGCCATGGTCCGGTTGGCGCAGGATTTTTCGCTGCGTTACCCTTTGGTCGATGGGCAGGGCAATTTTGGTAATATCGATGGCGATAATGCTGCATCGTTCCGCTACACCGAGGCCAAGCTGACCCGCGTCGCCATCGACTTGATGTCCGGGCTCGACGAAGGGGCAACCGATTTTAAGCCAACCTATAATGGCGAAGAACAAGAACCCGATGTCATGCCGGGGTTGTTCCCCAATATGCTGGCTAATGGCGCGAGTGGGATCGCGGTGGGGATGGCAACCAACATTCCGCCGCACAATGCCGCCGAAATCCTCGACGCCGCCACGCTGCTCACCGACAAGCCGGACGCCGAACTGTCCGAAATAATGAGCTTTGTGCGCGGCCCCGATTTGCCGACCGGCGGCCTGATCGTCGATAGCGCCGACGCCATTCAGGCGGCCTATGCCACCGGGCGCGGCGGGTTTCGCGTGCGGGCGCGCTTTGCCGACGAACCCGAAAAAGGTGACGGGCCAGGCGCATGGCAATTGGTCGTCACGCAAATCCCCTATGGCACCGCCAAGGGCAAGTTGATTGAACAGATTGCCCAGCTGATTGCCGACAAAAAGCTGCCGATACTGGAGGATGTTCGCGACGAATCGACCGAGGATGTGCGAATCATCCTGGTGCCGCGTAGCCGCAATGTTGACCCCGACATCCTCAAGGAAAGCCTGTACCGGCTGACCGACCTAGAAACCCGCATCTCGCTCAACCTCAACGTGCTTGATGCCACCCGCACACCGCGCGTGATGGGACTGAAGGAAGTGCTCGAACATTGGCTCTGCCACCAGTTCGACGTGCTGGTGCGCCGGACACAGCACCGACTGGCACGGATTGAGGAGCGGCTGGAACTGGTCGCGGGCTATATCATCGCTTATCTCAATCTCGACCGGATCATCGAAATTATCCGCACCAAGGACGAGCCAAAGCCGCTGATGATGGCAGAGTTTCTGCTGACCGACCGACAGGCCGAAGCGATCCTCAACATGCGGCTGCGTTCCTTGCGCAAGCTAGAGGAGATGGAGCTGGTGCGTGAACGCGACGCGCTGATGAAGGAGCGCGAGGATTTGCAAGCGCTGCTCGACAGCCCCGCACGGCAACGCACGCGGATGAAGCGCGATCTGGCCAAGTTGCGCGACGCCTATGGCCCCGAGACGGCGCTAGGGCGCCGCCGCACCACCATCGCCGAAGCAGCGCCCGCGCGCGACATCCCGATGGAGGCGATGATCGAGCGCGAACCCGTGACCGTCATCCTGTCCAAACGTGGGTGGATACGGGCGATGCGCGGGCATATTGACGATGCGGCGCGCGCCAAACTGACGTTCAAGGATGGCGATGCGCTGGCCTTTGCCATTCCCGCCCAGACCACCGACCGTATCCTATTGGCCGCTGCCAACGGCCGTTTCTATACCTTGGCAGCCGATAAATTGCCCGGCGGGCGCGGCTTTGGCGAACCTGTGCGGTTGATGATCGACATTGACGACGAAGGCATTGCGGTTGCGATGTTTGCAGGATCAGCACAGGCCAAAGTCTTGGTCGCGACTACCAGCGGTCATGGTTTCGTCGTCGCCACTGCCGATTTGATCGCTGAAACACGCAAAGGCAAACAGGTCGTCAACCTGAAGGTCGGCAGCCGGCTGGCTTGCGCCATCGCATTGAGCGCAGAGCATGACAGCGTCGCGGTGGTCGGCGACAACCGCAAGCTGGTCGTTTTCCCGCTTGATGACCTGCCTGAAATGGCGCGCGGACAGGGGGTTATGTTGCAGCGCTACAAGGACGGCGGGCTGTCCGATGTGACGGCACTGACATTGGCCAACGGCCTAAGCTGGGCGATGGGCGGCGAGACGGGCCGCACCCGCACCGAAAGCGACCTTGGCGGATGGCGCGCCGCACGCGGGGCGGCTGGCCGGATGGCACCGCCCGGCTTTCCACGGGACAATCGCTTCACATCACGTTGAAATTACATAAAATCTTCACCATTGGCGCGCTACAAGACGGCTATGTCGCGAACAGCCAGACTTGCGCAAGACAACCAGATAACCCAGCCAGATGCGCAGGGCGCGTCGTCACGTGCCGCCGATTGGCTGAATGCCCTGCCCCACGCAGCGGCGATCATCGTCTCAAGCGAAGGGTGTGCCCGGCTCCTCCACGCCAACCAGGGGTTCCATCAACAGGCCGACGCCTGTCCATTTGACAGCGCCGATAGCGCGCTTGGCGCTGCATGCGCTGCGGTGCTCGAAGGTCGGGACGAGCGCGCCAATTTGCTGTGGGAACAAAGCGGTTTTTCCGGCCGCGTCTATGAGGCCGCGATTGCGCCACTGCCCCACATCAGCGCCGCACCCACCATCTTGTTATCGCTCATTGACCGCACGACATTGGTCCGCAGCGAAGCCAATCTGCGCCGCGAATTGCTGTCCGACAGCCTGACTGGTCTGCCCAACCGCTCGGGCTTTGGCGATCTGTTGGAAGAACGGTTGCGCGGCCCAGTAACGGTTGGCCAATCGCAGGCCTTGCTGATTGTCGATATGCTGCGTTTCAGCCGCATCAATGAGAGTATCGGTGCACTGGCAGGCGATGAATTGCTGCTCACCGTCGCGAAACGACTGTCCAGTCAGGTCCGGGCCCAAGATATATTGGCGCGTATTGGCGGCGATGAGTTTGCCATCCTCTGCTCGACGCGTGGTGGCAAGCAAGCTGCGAGCTGGGTCGCCGCGCGCATTCGCCGTGCCTTTGAGCAGCCATTTCGTATCGGCGATTTATTGATTAACGTCGATTGCGCGGTTGGAGGTATTGCTGAACTGGGCCACGCCCATTGCCTTGATGAGTGCGATGCCCCCGAATTGATACGGCAAGCGTTGATTGCCTTGAAACAAGCCAAACAAGCCGACGGCATCGCCTTTTACGAACCCGCCGCCTTGACGCGGCTGAATCAACGTTTCGACCGCGAGACAGCGCTGCGCGCCGCCATTATCCGCGATGAAATCACCCTCGTCTTTCAACCGCTCGTCGATATGAAGCGCCGCCGTATCATCGGCTTTGAAGCTTTGGCGCGCTGGACGCTTGACGGCCAACCCATCAGTCCGGCCGAATTTGTGCCAATCGCCGAGGATAGTGGCCTGATCGTCCCGCTGGGCCGCCGCGTCATCGAACGCGCGCTGGCGACGCTCGCCGATTGGGACAGTCATTTTGGTAATCAAGTCCCTATCCACATGGCGGTCAATGTCTCACCCATCCAGTTGGCGCGCGATGATATTGTCGCCGTCGTTAAAGCGGCAATGGCCCGAACGGGGGTCGATGGCCGCCGATTGATGATTGAGGTGACCGAAAGCAGCATCGTTGAAAACCCCGATGCCGCTGACGCCATTTTGCGCGCGCTCGCAGCGCTCGGCGTGCGGATTGCGATGGATGATTTTGGCACTGGTTATTCGAACATCGCCAATTTGCAGCGCCTGCCGATAAATACGCTGAAAATCGACCGCAGCCTGATTGCGGGGATCGACAGCAGCAACGATTCACTCGCTATCGTCCGCACCATTCAAAGGTTGGGCGAGGCGCTTGGCCTCAAAACCACTGCCGAAGGGATTGAGAGCGAAGCGGTGGCCGGGCAGGTCGCGGCCATCGGCTGCAATACGGGGCAGGGGTATCTCTTCTCGCGTCCGCTGGAACCCGACGCTGCCTACGCCGCGTGGGCAGCATCGCACAGTCGTTAGAGCGATTTGAAGTCAGGTGGACTCACCTGACGACTGGCAAATATCATCCTGCTCTAGAGCGGCAGTTTTTCGTCCAGTATCGCCCGGGTCCGCGCAGCGTCGGGAAAGCCCTCTGCCACCCACTGTGCCTCGACCGCTTTGAGGATGCGCGCCACGTCCGGCCCTGCTGCAACACCGCGCGCCACAATGTCGCCGCCGCCGATTGGCAGGCGCGGCACAGTCCAGCCACCAAGCGCTTCGCGCGTCGTGGCAGCATCTCCCGCCAACAGTGCACGGTCAATCGCCGCCTCGATGCCAAGAGCATAGGCCACTGCACGCGGTTCATGCGCGGCCGTTTCACACCGTGCCGCAACTAAGCGCTTGCCAATCCGCTTTGATAGTTTGAGCCGCCCAGCGACCAGAATTGCCGATGAAGAATCGGTTGGGAGCAAGGCAATTAAGCGCAAAACGGGGTCGGGCGAGAGGGCGGCCAGTTGCTCGGCCATAACCAATCGTGACACAGCATCAATCGATGGCGCGCTGACTTCGGCTATCATATGCGCAAACAGACCTGCTCCAAGCATCAAGCGCAGTGCGGGAACAGGGTCGGTCAGGCGGAGCAATTTGAGCAATTCATCGGCGATGCGTTCGCGCGATAATGCACGCAGGCTCGCCGCTTTAGCCGCGATGATCGCCAATGTTGTCGGGTCCGCATCACCGCATCCAAATCGGACGTGGAAACGGAAATAGCGCAAGATACGCAAATGATCCTCGTCGATCCGCGCCGCCGCATCGCCAATGAAGCGCACGCGGCGCGCCGCAAGGTCCGCCAAGCCACCTGTCAGATCGTAAACTGCGCCCGACACCGGATCGGCATAGAGCGCATTGATGGTGAAATCACGCCGCGCGGCGTCCTCGGCCCAATCATCGGTGAAGGCCACCGTGGCGCGCCGTCCGTCGGTTGCCACATCACGGCGCAGGCTCGTCACTTCAAACACATGTCCATCGACCACGGCGGTGATGGTGCCATGGGCGATGCCGGTCGGCACCGCCTTTATCCCCGCCGCTGTCAGGCGCGCCACAACCGCATCGGGCCGCAATTTGGTCGCCAAATCAACATCGGTAACGGGCTGGTCTGCCATCGTGTCACGCACCGCGCCGCCAACGATACGGGTCAGCCCTTCGCGCCCGCCGAGTACGGCAAATAGCCGCAGTAGCGCCGTATCATCGCGCCACGCGGCAGCTGGCAGGGCGGCACCGATCATGGGGCGACATCGCGGTTGAGCGCGCGCGGGTTGGCATCCAGCCCCAGCATCAAGCCAATGTTGCGGATGATCCCAGCGGTCACCCCCCACACCCGTTCGCCATCGACCATGACCTCCCAATAATGCCGCGTAGCGCCCTGCCATATGGCGGATTGGCGAACCAGCATAGCAGGGTCAAACACATGGTCACAGCGCGCCTCGAATATGTGCGCCACTTCGCCTTCGTCGGGCACCAGCGGCAGGTCCGGCGGGATAGTCGCCAGCACGGGGGTGATGCAATAGCCGCTAGTGGTGCGATAGGGCGCAAGTGTCCCAACGATGGTAGCTGCGCCAAAGGGCAAAGACACCTCCTCATGCGCTTCGCGTAGCGCGGTGGCGATGATGTTTGCGTCGCTGGCGTCGACTCCGCCGCCGGGAAAGGCGACCTGGTCGGCATGGCTGCGCAAATGCGGTTGCCGCCGCGTTAACAACAGGGTCGGATGCGGGCGATCAACAAAGGCAACCAGTACCGCCGCTTGTTTGAGCGGGCGCGTGTCTCCGGGTGACGGGCTACCTTCATCTTCGACGCTTGCTCCGCTCACTATCGCCTGCATCCGCCGTGTCAGGCGTGCACCCAACGTCACGCCACATCACCGATAGTGAAGGCCACGCCGCCGCTGTTGACGCACCCATGTTCGTCAGCGAGTTCCGCCAGTTGATAATAGACGGGGCGCGCCAGCCTTGCCTCCAGCGGGCGGTCATCGGGGCCGCGCACGTGCAGATAGGGTAGCCGCCCAGCCGGGCCATCGCGCAGCCGCAGCGGGTGTTGTGGTCCCGCAATGATGATATCACCCGTGCTCATGCGAAAGATGAGCGCACCCGCCTCTTCGCGCAATTCGACGGCAATGAAGGGCGCATCATCAACCATGATGGTCAGCCGCTCCGCCGGTGTCACCAGAACATGACTGCCGTCGCTCTCGCGCCGCAAGACCCGGCTGAACAGGCGCACCATCGCGGGACGGCGTATCTCACTGCCCTCATGAAACCACCGCCCATCGGCCATGATGCGGATGTCGATGGACCCACAATGCGCCGGGTTCCAGTCATCAACGGGCGGCAGAGCATCGGCGCCTGCAAAGGCCATGATGTCTGCCATCGTTGCGCGCCCGAAATCGGGAGGGGGGATGAGTTTGACCATTTGGCCTAGCAATAGAGTCCTTAGCCGCGCGGCACAATCTGTCCTGCAAGCGCAGGCGGATGATGCCCGCCCACTGCACGCGCCAACAATCGGCGGCGTTCCACTGGCCCCGGCAATCGCCACCCCGCCGTAGCATCCGCAGCAAAGCCAAAAAAGCGGCCATAATATTCGGGATCGCCGATCATCATCAGCGCAGCTGGTGCGGACACCTCTGCTGCCGCCAGTAGCGCGTCCATCATTACCCGGCCAATGCCGCCGCGCTGGACTTTGGGCAG
>JBBTFY010000041.1:0-8547 GCA_038041635.1 Pseudomonadota bacterium | reverse complement strand
CACAGCTCTGTAAGGCGCAGGCGGCCGTTGTTTCCCCCGTGCATCGTATCAACCAAACCTCAGGGCGCATTTTCACACACGCGCCTCGTACGAGACGCGATATGCGCGATGATTGAAAAGTTAGGCCTCCGCTGCTGACCCCAGCAGGGGAAGATTTTTTCAAGGAACCACCGAAACAAGCCGTTCCTTGGTGTCAACTTTGTCAACTTTGGGGCCAAATACTATCTCATAGGGGATTTTCAAAACTGCCCGGTGGTTTTCCGCCTTTCAACCGCGAGGGAAGAAAGGCATGGTCGGCCACCGGGCAGCCCCCTTCGATGCGACCCGAAGGGCATCGTCGGTCAAGAGCGGGCGCGTGCGACATGCACAGCGACCACCCTCGACCAAGCTGGTGAGGTTTTTATCGGATGCCCTGGTGTTTAGCGGCGGCGGCTTGTCCGGCGGGCGCGGTCCCAATCTTGGCTCCATTGCGCGCTCATGTCGCGCGCCATGGCTTCAAATGTCGGCAGCATGACCTCTAGCTGGCGTGCCATCCCCGTCACCATCGTTCCGGCGGCGTGGGCATCATCGCCCAAGCGTTCAGCGTCACGGGCATCGACGCGCGCCACTTCGCCCAATGTCGCATCACGCGGCACGTCGGCAAGGTCGCTGTCAGGATCGACTTGGGCCATCGCATCGGCCAGCGGGCCGACGGGCATGGCCATCAGGCTGCGCGCCAGCGCTTCGACCAGCGCGGCAATCGCATTGGCCGTCTGTGGATTTTGCAACTGGCGCAACGCAACCTCGTGCGAGCGATCAGTATTTTGGGCAACAGCAGGCGAAACAAACAGGGCAGCTGCAACGGCTGCGCCGGAAAGGTAACGAACCACGGGCTTCACTCCGAGAAACCAGATAGCGGTCTGTGCCGCCAACGATTGGTCCTCTAGACGTGGTTAACTTTCGCGCTGCTGAATGAAAATGTCGGCGTTTAGAAAGATTGTTACACGCGCTTATTCCGCCGCATTCAGCACGGTCTCTGTTGTGTCGCCCAGCGGATGGACAAGCCGGGAGAGCATTTCCTTGGGGCAAATCTGCCAGAATCGCGCCCGCCACAAATGCCAATCGGTCAGTATTTCCTTGGCCCAGGCGCTATCGGTCGCTGCCGCATGGTCGGTAATCATGCCGCGTAGCACGCCCTCCCAATGCGCCGATGCTAGCCGCTGCCAGACGATGCTCTCGCCATTGGCGCGGATTTCAAACCGATCATCACTATCCAGCACGAACGCCATACCGCCGGTCATGCCCGCCCCGAAATTGGAACCAACGCTGCCCAAAATCACCGCGATGCCACCGGTCATATATTCAAGGCCGTTGGCCCCGCATCCTTCGACGACGACCTCCGCGCCCGAATTGCGCACCGCAAAGCGCTCGCCCGCTTGGCCGGCTGCAAACAGCGTGCCCGACGTCGCGCCATAGAGCACGGTGTTACCGATGATGCTGTTATCCTTGCTGATCAGCGGCGATTTGACCATTGGCCGCACGATGATCCGCCCACCCGACAGTCCCTTGCCGACATAGTCATTGGCATCGCCAAACACCTCCAGCGTTACCCCCTGACACAGGAAGGCGCCTAGCGATTGTCCTGCGCTGCCGCGCAGGCGGATTTGCACATGGTTATGGGCCAGCGTTTTCATGCCGTATCGTGCGGTGATCTCCGCCGAAAGCCGTGTGCCCACGGCGCGGTGGGTGTTGCTGACGGTATAAGTGAGCTGCATCTTCTCGCGCCGCTCGAACACCGGCTGTGCGTCGCGCAAGATTTGCGCGTCGAGGCTGTCGGGAACCTCGTTGCGGTGCGTGGGTATCGCAAAGCGCCGCGCGGTGTCGGGGGCATCGACCTTGGCCAGCACAGGATTGAGGTCGAGGTCGTCGAGATGCTCGGCCCCCCGGCTCACTTGGCGGAGCAATTCGGTGCGGCCAATGATTTCATCAAGGCTGCGGAAACCCAGCCGCGCCAATATCTCGCGCACTTCTTCGGCGATGAAAGTCATCAAATTGATGACCTTTTCTGGACTGCCGCCGAACTTTTTACGCAAGGCTTCGTCCTGCGTGCAAATGCCGACAGGGCAGGTGTTGCTGTGGCATTGGCGCACCATGATACAGCCCATGGCGACAAGGCTCAATGTGCCGATGCCGAACTCTTCGGCCCCCAATATCGCGGCGATGACGATGTCACGCCCGGTTTTCAGGCCACCGTCGGTGCGCAGCTTAACGCGGTGCCGCAGACCGTTGAGGGTGAGCACCTGGTTAACTTCGGACAGCCCCATTTCCCACGGCGTGCCCGCATATTTGATGCTGGTTAGCGGCGATGCGCCAGTGCCGCCGACGTGGCCGGAAATCAGGATGGCGTCGGCATGTGCTTTGGCCACACCCGCCGCGACGGTGCCGATCCCGGCTGAACTGACCAGTTTGACGCACACCCGCGCTCGCGGGTTAATCT
The DNA here is from genome assembly GCA_038041635.1 of Pseudomonadota bacterium. Classification (GTDB taxonomy): domain Bacteria; phylum Pseudomonadota; class Alphaproteobacteria; order Sphingomonadales; family Sphingomonadaceae; genus Sphingopyxis. The sequence goes on along the minus strand of JBBTFY010000041.1, from coordinate 6,071 downwards.
GTTTCAGGTCATAGATGAGCTGCGCCAGGTCCTCGATCGAATAAATATCGTGGTGTGGCGGCGGGGAAATGAGCGTCACACCGGGCGTCGAGTGACGCAGCTTTGCTATCATCTCGCTGACTTTATACCCCGGCAATTGTCCGCCTTCGCCCGGCTTGGCCCCTTGCGCGACCTTGATCTCAATCTCATCGCACGCGCCCAGATATTCTGCCGTCACGCCAAACCGTCCTGACGCGATCTGTTTGATGGCGCTGTTGGCATTGTCGCCATTGGCATAGGGTTTGAAACGCGCGCTATCTTCGCCGCCTTCGCCCGACACTGCCTTGGCACCGATGCGGTTCATGGCGATGGCCAGCGTCTCATGCGCTTCGGGGGATAGCGCGCCCAAGCTCATGCCGGGTGTGATAAAGCGCTTGCGGATTTCGGTAATCGCCTCGACCTCGTCAATCGGGACGGGCGGGTTGATGTCTGTAAACTCTAGCAAATCGCGCAAATAGACGGGCGGCAACTCGCGCACCCCGCGCGAGAAATTGAGGTAGGCGGAGTAGCTGTCTGTGGCGACGGCGGTTTGCAGCATGTGCATCAACTGCGCGCTCCACGCATGCGTTTCTCCGCCCGCGCGCTGACGATAGAAGCCCCCAATGGGCAGCCGAACAGCGGCGGTGTCAAACGCCGCTTCGTGGCGCTCGGACGCGTTGACGTAGAGCGAGGTATAGCCTTCGCCCGATATTTTGGCGGGCATGCCGGGGAACATTTCGTTGACTAGCGAGCGGGACAGGCCGACCGCTTCGAAATTATAACCCCCGCGATAGCTGGAGATAACTGCAATCCCCATCTTGGCCATGATTTTCAGCAGGCCATCGTCAATCGCCTTGCGATAATTGGCGACGCATTGATCGAACGAACGGTCCCCGCCAAGTCCGCGCGCATGGCGGTCGGCAATCGCCGCTTCGGCCAGCCAAGCATTGACCGTGGTCGCACCGACGCCGACCAACACCGCAAAGCTGTGCGTATCAAGGCATTCGGATGAGCGCACGTTGATCGACGCATAGGACCGCAGGCCCTTGCGCACCAAATGTGTGTGGACGGCCGCCGTGGCCAACACCATCGCCATGCCGACGCGGCCTTCGTCAATCCCTTCGTCGGACAGGAACAAATCGCTATGCCCCGCCCGCACCGCAGCCTCGGCGTCGGTGCGGACGCGGTTCAGCGCCTCGCGCAGGCCCGCCGCACCGCATCCACGCGCAAAGGTGCAGTCGATGCCTGCCGCCGCTTTGCCAAAGCCGATCTTGAGCCGCCGCCAGTCGTTGTTAGACAAAACGGGGCTGTCGATCACCAGCACATGGGCGTTCTGTCCCATCGTATCGAGAATGTTGGCGAGGTTCGAAAAGCGCGTCTTGAGCGACATCACATGCCGTTCGCGCAGCGCGTCAATCGGCGGATTCGTGACCTGACTGAAGTTCTGGCGGAAAAATTGGTGGATAAGGCGCGGCTTGTCCGAAATCACCGCGAGCGGGGTATCATCACCCATCGAGCCGATGGCTTCCTTGGCCTCCACGATCATGGGGGAGAGGATAAGCTCCATATCCTCCAGCGTCTGCCCCGCCGCGATCTGTAACCGCGCGAGGCGTTCGCCGCTGATACGGACCGCATCCTCGTCTGGCACTATGGGCATATCGGCCATCGTGCGAAAACCGCTGACCAGCTTGGCATAGGGTTGTTCGCCCGCGATACGGTCCTTGATGGCGCGGTCGCTATAAAACCGCCCTTCGTCCAGATCGACCGCGACCATTTGCCCCGGCCCCAGCCGTCCTTTTTTGACGATATGCTGTTCGGGCACCGATACCATCCCGCTTTCGGACCCGACGATCAGCAGATCATCGTCGGTGATAGTATAGCGCAGTGGGCGCAGCGCATTGCGGTCCATCCCCGCGACAGCCCAGCGGCCATCGGTCATCGCTAGTGCAGCTGGGCCGTCCCACGGCTCCATAACGGATGCGAAATATTGATACATCGCATGATGGTCAGTCGGGATTTCCGGGTCGCCGCCCCATGCTTCTGGCACCAGCATCGCCTTGGCCGTCGGTGCTTCGCGGCCCGAGCGGCAAATAGTCTCAAACACCGCGTCGAGCGCCGCCGTGTCCGACGCGCCGGCTGGGATGACGGGCTTTATTTCTTCGCATTGCTCGCCGAACGCAAGGCTGGCCATCTTAATCTCGTGGCTCTTCATCCAATTCCTGTTGCCGCGAATGGTGTTGATCTCGCCATTATGCGCGAGGCACCGAAACGGCTGCGCCAGCCACCATTGCGGGAATGTGTTGGTGGAATAGCGTTGGTGAAATATGGCAACGCGGCTTTCAAACAATTCGCTCATCAGGTCAGGGTAAAACACCGACAGGCTCTCGGCGAGGAACAACCCCTTATAAATGATGGATCGGCACGACAGGCTACAGATGTAAAAATCGGCGATTTGTGCCGCAACCACCGCGCGCTCGATCCTGCGGCGAACAAGGTAGAGTTTTTTCTCGAACTCCGCCGCGCTCTCCGCATCTGGGAGCGGTCCGGCTATCATGATCTGCTCAATTTCGGGCCGGGTGCGCTGTGCTTTCTCGCCGATGCATGTGACATCAACGGGCACCTGCCGCCAGCCATATATAGTATAGCCCGCGTCGATGATTGCGCTTTCGACCAGCGTTCGGCACGTCTCCTGCGCGCTAAGGTCGGTACGCGGGAGGAAGATCATGCCAACAGCTAGCCGGTTGGGCCGCACTTTGTGCCCTGAATTGGCGATGGCATCGTCAAAGAAACGCACCGGCAAATCAACATGGACGCCAGCACCATCGCCGGTCTTACCATCGGCATCGACCGCACCGCGATGCCATACGGCTTTGAGCGCACTTACCGCCGCCTCAACCACGCGGCGTTGGGGCACGCCGTCAATCGCAGCGATCAGGCCGACACCGCACGCATCGCCCTCAAACTCAGGGCGATACATGCCCTGCTCGGCTAGGCGTGCATGTTCGGGGGTGGGAAGGGGATGGTCGCTCATCATGCCGCCCTCCTCTCGCTGGCCGCCTTTGCAGTCAGCCAAGCATTGATATGCCCCGCCACATCCATACCGTCGCGGATGCCCCATACAACGAGTGATGCGCCGCGCACGATGTCACCGCCAGCAAACACACCGTCAAGGCTGGTCATCATGCGCTCGTCAACGCGCAGCGTGCCCCAACGCGTGATCGCCAGATCCGGCGCGCCGAACAGCGTTGGCACATCTTCGGGGTCGAAGCCCAGAGCCTTGACCACCATGTCGGCGGGCAGTTCTCGCAGGGAATCCCGGTCAGCCTCTGGCGTGCGGCGTCCGCCCCTGTCTGGCGCGCCCAGCCGCATGCCACGCACTGCGACACGTTCAATGCGGACCGCACCCAGAAAACGTTCGGGCGCGGACAGCCATTCGAACACTACGCCTTCTTCTTCGGAATTGGTAACTTCGCGCTGCGAGCCCGGCATATTGGCGCGGTCACGGCGATAGAGACAGCGGACCGACGCCGCGCCCTGGCGCACAGCAGTGCGCACACAATCCATTGCAGTGTCGCCGCCGCCAACCACAATGACGTTTTTATTCAATGCATTGAGCGTGCCATCATCATAAGCGGGAACGATGTCGCCAAAGCCGACGCGGTTCGATGCGATAAGGTAATCGAGCGCCTCGACCACCCCTGGCAAATCGTCGCCGGGGGTAGCGAGCGCGCGTGGGGCGTAAACGCCGGTGGCGATGACGAGTGCGTCGTGGCGGCCGCGCAACGCGTCCAGCGTCGCATCACACCCGACCGCAAAGCCAAGGCGAAAGACTATCCCGCCCGCCTCAAGTCGCGCGATGCGCCGCATAACCACTTGTTTTTCCAGCTTGAACCCAGGGATGCCATAGGTCAGCAGCCCGCCCGCGCGGTCGTGCCGATCATAGACTGTCACGTCGTGCCCGGCGACGCGCAGATATTCGGCCGCCGCCAGTCCTGCCGGACCCGCGCCGATCACGCCAACCGACTGGCCCGTGGCGCGGCCCGGCACCAGTGGTTCGACCCAGCCATTGTCCCACGCGCTGTCGGTGATATATTTTTCGACGCTGCCGATGGTGACCGCGCCGTGGCCGGAAAACTCGATGACGCAATTGCCTTCGCACAGGCGGTCCTGAGGGCATATGCGGCCGCAAATCTCGGGCATTGTCGATGTTGCGTTCGACAGCTGATAGGCTTCCTCCAGCCGCCCCTCAGCCGCCAGTTTTAGCCAGTCGGGGATGTGGTTGTGCAACGGGCAGTGGACCGAACAATAAGGGACGCCGCATTGCGAACAGCGCGAAGCCTGTTCCGCCGCCGTGCCGGGGGTGTAGCGTGCCGCGATCTCGGTAAAGTCATGCGCCCGCGCGCCCGCATCCCGCTTTTCGGGGAATTGCTGTTCGTGGGTCACAAAGCTTAGCATGCCGACGGCCTCATAGGATGTTGGAGCCTATGCATAGCGTTTCAAAACCTATGCTGTCAGTAATTTCGCAACATTTATGGAAATAATATTGACCACAATACGACTGGCGGCACCTATTTTCGTGCGCAGCCACCCAATGCTTGCCAATATAAGGAAAGTATATTGACTATTATTGCGCCAGCCAGACCAGCGCCGCCGCCCCTGCGACAATCCGATACCAAGCAAAGGGCGCAAAGCCGATCCGCGTGATGATCGCGACGAACCCTTTTACCACCGCCAGCGCGACGATGAACGACACGGCAAAACCGATCGCGATCAATTGCATGTCATCATGGCTCATCGCGCCGCCATGTTTGTAGAGTTGCAGTGCCGTCGCGCCCGTCAGTGTTGGCACAGCGAGGAAAAAGCTGAACTCTGCGGCAGTCTTGCGGTCCACGCCGCATGCCATAGCCCCCAATATCGTCGCGCCCGAACGGCTGACCCCGGGGATCATTGCCAGGCATTGCACCAAGCCGACGATCAGCGACTGGCGCGTGCTCATATTGGCGACGCCGCCGACTTCGACAGGCTTGGCGAGGCGTTCGATGACCAAAATTGCAACGCCGCCGATGATGAGCGACCATGCGACAACAAGCGCATTTTCCAGCAACAGCTCTATCACGTTACCAAAGGCCAGCCCCAGCGCGACCGCTGGGAAAAATGCCAGTAACAGGTTGCGGATGAAGGCGATGGCGCTCGCTTCTGCGCTCAATAATCCTGTAAAAACCTGCCAGAATGTTCGCCAATAAAGCACGAGTATCGCCAATATCGCGCCGGGCTGGATCGCGATGTTGAACAGCGCCCATTTTTGCGCGTCATACCCCAGCAATTCGGTCGCAAGGATGAGGTGCCCGGTTGAGGAAACGGGCAGATATTCGGTCAACCCCTCGACAATGCCGAGGATGATTGCAGTCAGCGTCGCGCTCATAATGCCGATATTCCTTTGGGCGTTGTGTGATGAACCGTGGGCCACCCCTGTTCGATGGGGCTATGCATTGCCGTCAACCATGGTGTTACGCAAGTGACGCCATGATTTCCCTGTCATGGAGATTGACGATGATGATTGACAAAAGGGCGGGTGCGCCGCTAAGCGCCGCCCCCTACCCGAACGCTTGCGTTCAACGTGCCCGGATGGCGGAATTGGTAGACGCACCAGCTTCAGGTGCTGGCGCTCGCAAGGGCGTGGAGGTTCGAGTCCTCTTCCGGGCACCATTTCGGAGTCATCTGACTCAAAGTCTGAATTTTCTTCTAAGTCATTGAAAATCCTAAAGGGTATCGAGGCCACTGCGGTTCGATACCCCGTGTCACGATGATAGACGATTCGAGACTCAAATGCGAGTTTCAGCACGGCCCTCTTGTCCTCTAATCTATTGGAAAACCACAGCTTTTGCGGGTTTTCGAGAAACTCCATTGTGGTTCGATACGCACTGTCAAAATCGCGCAACGGACGACCGCAATCGGCCACCTTTGCGCGCATTTCAGCTTTCTGAATTTCAAGCGCGCGTAACCGCTCTTCATATGCAGCGATCAGAGTTGGCGAATCTGCATTCACGATGCGA
>JBBTFY010000040.1:0-13010 GCA_038041635.1 Pseudomonadota bacterium | reverse complement strand
GTCATCCAGCTTTTCTGCGGGTTTGCGCGATACTGCCTGAGTGTGGTGTCAACTTAATACACCTCCCTCTCATAACCGTCATTGCGAGCGACCCTGAACTTATTTCAGGGGAGCGAAGCAATCCAGCTTCATAGCCAGTCTTCTGGATTGCTTCGTCATTCCATTCCTCGCAATGACGAAGAAGAGATTTCACGCAGAGGCGCGGAGAAGAAAACACCTCCCCCGGTGGGGGAGGGGGACCATGTGCGAAGCGCATGGTGGAGGGGTCGGGGGCTTACCATCATCAAATATCCGCTATTCACAAAAGCAAAGCGCATCTTACCATGGTAGCAGGGCTGTAGGAAAGGGGTGTAAAGGGTGTGCGGATCGCACGTCGCACCGTAATCTTGTCACCTTAATCCCAGCGTGATTGCCTCAAGGCGCCGGATATCCGCTTTCAGCTGTGGTAGCTCGGAGAGGTTCCAGCCCTTTGCCCAATACTGAATGCCTTCGAATGCAGCGCCAATCAGCATGGCGATATGAATTGGAGAAGCGGAACTCGCCTTCGCCCCATGCTCGGAAATCAGGGCCCTGATCACACCTGCCTTGAACCGGTCCAAAACATGGCTCGACCGCGCGTTAACGACTGTGCGTTGAAAGATCGGGCGGTTCGACGTGACATGATCGACCAACCATTCGAGAACCGGCATGGGTTCTGGCGATTGCTCGGATAATTGCCCGACGACCTTTGATATCATGTCGTCCAGCAGTTCGGTCGGGCTATCAAAATGAAGATAGAATGTGGACCTAGCGATATTCGCTTCCTCGCAGATCCTGCTGACACCGATCTCTTCCCAGTCGTGCTGGCCGATCAGGCGGAACATTGCGCCGGACAGTGCCGCCCGTGTTTTTGCGATGCGGCGATCGGTGCGGATATCGGACAAAGTTGCGGCCCTTGTGCAGTAATTTCCAATTCATCGGATATTGCCGTTCGGAATGGAGAGTGGAGAGGATAGTAGATTGATGGACATTTGTCCATTTATGGAGCTTCGCCCGATATGCCATCTTCCGCCACGCTCGACCATCCTCATGCCCGTGCCGTCGTCCGCTATGGTCTGTACCCGTTCTCCTGGGCCGTTGTGCTGTTCGGCTTTCACTTTATCTGGACCAGCGAGATTTCGCCCAGCCTCATCTGGGGCGCATCATCGGGGATGCTGGTCGCACTCTACCTGTTGATCGAGTGGCGCCTGCCCTATGAGCGGCGCTGGGCGATGACTTGGCGTTCGTTTCTGGCGGACATGCGCTTTGCCATCGTCAACAGTGCGGCATTATGGCTGGTCAAGGCGGGGCTGGCGTTGTTCACCATTACGATGGCAGGCGAGCTTTCCGGACCGGCGCGCGGCTGGCATCCGGCGGTGCAACTTGTCGTCTGCCTGCTGGTCTTCGAAGCGATCAATTACGGCATGCACCGCGCGATGCACGAGCTGCCGGGGCGTTTCGGGCGTTTTCTGTGGCGCGTCCATGTCGCGCACCATCTGCCGCCCCGGCTGTATGTGATCATGCATTCGGTGTTTCATCCGATCAACGGTATCCTCATCCAGCCGCTGGCGATCATCCTGCCAGTCTGGCTGATGGGTTACGACCAGCGCGTCGTCACCATGTTCCTGATGATCAACGGAATGCACGGCGCGATCAGCCATTTCAACGCCGATATCCGCACCGGCTGGATGAATTATCTGTTCGTGGGGCCGGAACTGCACCGCTATCATCACAGCGCCGATCCGCAGGAGGGCAAGAACTACGGTGCAACATTGTCGATCTATGACGTGCTGTTCGGCACATTCATCTATCGCCCCGGCCAGCCCCCTGCCGAATTAGGCGTCAACCCTGACCACCCCTATCCCAGCTATGAGCGCACGCTGGCAGTGTTGGCGCTGCCGTTCAGGTGAACGCTTTTCTTTTCGAGCACTACCCCACCCCTCTAACCCACCCTGTTCGCCACCAGGTTATCGACCACCGATGGATCGGCGAGCGTCGAAATATCGCCCAGATTGCCCACGTCATTTTCGGCGATTTTGCGCAATATGCGGCGCATGATCTTGCCGCTGCGGGTCTTCGGGAGGCCCTGCGCGAATTGCAGCGCGTCGGGGGTGGCGATCGGGCCGATTTCCTTGCGGACCCATTGCCTCAACTCCTGCCGCAACTCCTCGCTGTCGGGCTCGTTGGCGTTGAGCGTGACGTAAGCGTAAATGCCCTGGCCCTTGATGTCGTGCGGCATGCCGACGACGGCGGCTTCGGCGACTTTGGGGTGCGCGACCAGCGCGCTCTCGACTTCCGCCGTTCCCATCCGGTGGCCCGACACGTTGATGACATCATCGACGCGGCCCGTGATCCAATAATAGCCATCCTCGTCGCGGCGGCAGCCATCGCCAGTGAAATATTTGCCGGGGTAAGTGGTAAAATAAGTTTGAAAAAAACGATCCTGACCGCCCCACACGCCGCGCATCTGCCCCGGCCAGCTCACCGTGATGCACAGGTTCCCGCTCGCCGCGCCATCGAGCACGTCACCTTCGGCATCGACCAATTGGGGGAACACGCCGGGCAAGGGCCGTGTCGCGCTGCCGGGTTTGAGCGGGGTCGCGCCGGGCAAAGGGGAGATGAGCGCACCGCCGGTTTCGGTCTGCCACCATGTATCGACGATGGGACAGCGGTGGTCGCCGACAACGCGGTGATACCATTCCCACGCTTCGGGGTTGATCGGTTCGCCCACCGTGCCGAGAAGGCGAAGCTGCGAGCGGTCGTGGCGTGTAACCCAGTCATCGCCCTCGCGCATCAGCGCCCGCAGCGCGGTTGGCGCGGTGTAGAATATCGTCACGCCCAGGCGGTTTGCTGTCTCCCAAAATCGGCCAAAATCGGGATAATTTGGGACGCCATCGAACATCACTGTGCTGGCACCATTGGCGAGCGGGCCATAGATGACATAGCTGTGCCCCGTGACCCAGCCGACATCGGCGGTGCACCAGAACAGATCGCCCTCTTCATAATCGAATATCATGTCGAACGTCATCGCCACCCACAGCAAATAACCGCCTGTGGTGTGCATCACCCCCTTGGGCTTGCCGGTGGAACCAGACGTATAGAGGATGAACAGCGGGTCTTCGGCATTCATCGGTTCGGGCGGGCAGACGGGCGATGCGGCATCGCGCAGCGGCGCATACATATGGTCGCGCCCCGCCACCATCGGCACATTGGCACCCGTGCGGGCGATGACCAGCACATCGCGCACGCCGGGGCATTGGGTGAGCGCGGCATCGACATTGGCTTTAAGCGGGATGCGCTTGCCGCCGCGCGCGCCTTCGTCGGCGGTGATGACGAGCGTTGAATCGCAATCCTGTATGCGCCCAGCCAGACTGTCGGGCGAAAAGCCGCCGAACACCACCGAGTGTATGGCACCGATCCGCGCGCAAGCGAGCATCGCGAACGCGGCTTCGGGGATCATCGGCATATATATGGTGACGCGGTGCCCCTTGGTTACACCACGGCTTTTCAGGACATTGGCAAAACGGCACACTTCCTCGTGCAACTCAGCATAGGTGATGGTGCGCCCTTCACCCGGCTCATCGCCTTCAAAGACGATGGCGGTCTGGTCGCCCTTGGTCGCCAAATGGCGGTCGATGCAGTTGACGGTCAGATTGAGCGTGCCGTCGGCGAACCATTTGATGTCGAAATCAGCCTCATCGAAGCTGCTCTCATCCATCCGCGTTGGCACGCGCATCCAATCGAGCCGATGCAGTTCGCGTGCCCAGAACGCGTCAGGATTACCGCGTGCATCGGCGGTCAGGCGCTCATAATCTGCCGCCGTGATGCGTGCGCGCGCGGCAAATGCCGCCGGTACCGGGTGGACCGCCTCGCTCATGATATTCTCTCTCCAACTTCGCCGCTTGAAATGCGGCGATTATGCATGCCTGTTAGCTGGCCGATGCCGTTCACCGCAAGGGCAAGCCGCAAAAAGAGCGTGCAGCATGTCTCAATAATGAGACAGGCTCTGATGACTGCCTGCACTTGAAAGCCCGCAAAGCTGCCCTTATTTTGGTGGCTTGCGATAAGGACCGACAGAATATGACAGCGCGGATATATCAACTCCCCAAAAATGCGATGCAATCGGGCCGGGCGCGAACACGTGGCTGGGTGCTCGAACATCTGCCGAGCGAAGCGCGCCACGCCGACCCGCTGATGGGCTGGACGGGCAGCGGCGACACACAGGTGCAGGTGCGGCTGTCGTTCGACAGTGTCGAGGCAGCGTGCGCTTACGCCAAACGCGAAGGCATCGACGCGCATGTCATCGCCACACCAACGCGGACGCTCAAAATACAGACCTACGCCGAGAATTTTAAGTGACGTGACAATTCATGCCGTCAATGGCATGTTCTGACCCATCAAAAATAAGGGAAAGGGTCCGGCCATGTTTGCAGAGTTCCGTGAGTTTATTGCCAAAGGCAGCGTCCTTGACTTGGCCGTTGGTGTCATCATCGGTGCAGCATTTGGCAAGATCGTCGCATCTTTGACCGATGATTTAATCATGCCTGTCATCGGGTTTATTTTCGGCGGCGTTGATTTTTCAAATAATTATATGCTGTTAAGCGGCACAGCGCCCGCTGGCGCATCGCTCGCGGCGGCCAAGGCGGCTGGGGCAATGGTGCTCGCCTGGGGCAGCTTCATCACCGCCCTCATCAACTTCGTCATCCTCGCCTTAGTCATTTTCCTGATCGTCAAATATGCGAACAAGGCGATGCGCAAGGCCGACCGAGCGCCAGCTGGACCGAGCGAGGTCGATCTGCTCACCGAAATCCGCGACGCCTTGAAAAAGTAAGGGCTTTCGATTATATGTCACTCGTCGGGCAACCGACTATGACGATAAATTGTGGCGTAGAATAGGTACAGCGGACCCGGGGGCGGTACCCGGCGGCTCCACCACAAATCCTGCTTTCGGGCTGGGCTGGTGATGGGGCCGAACTAGGATCGACGTGTATTGAAAGGCGCTATCTTTCGTTCGGGCTGAGTAACCCGTTCAAGGCTCAAAACCATAAGTGCAAACGATAACGAAGCACTCGCTCTCGCAGCATGAATTAGAGCCTGAGGGCTTGAACTCATTCTAAAAGAACGCGGTCGGACCGAACCGGGCAACAGAAGCGGAAACCAGCGGCTTGGGGAGTGCCGGGCAACAGAAACTCCCCACCTCATTCATCATCTTGCTCCATCCAACCCTTTGCGCCACTGTGCGCAAAACAGGAGAGAGCAATGGCCGACTATCCACCACAAATGACCGCCTTGAAAACCGCGCGCGCGATAGCCGACGGCCGCACCACATCTGTGGCCGAATGTGATGCGGCGATAGCGCGGATAGAGGCGCTCAACCCCGCGCTTAATGCGGTAGTGGTCAAAGATTATGCCCGCGCCCGCGCCGATGCGGCCCTAGCTGACGCAGCCATTGCTGCCGGAGAGCGCCGCCCGCTGCTCGGCGTGCCGATGACGGTCAAGGAAAGCTACGAGCTCGCCGGCCATGTGCAAAGCATGGGTTTTGTCGAGCACCGCGAAAATATCATCGCCGAGGACGGGTCAACGGTGCGCAAATTGCGCGGCGCGGGCGCGGTCATTTTGGGTAAAACCAACGTCCCTGTCGCACTCGCCGACATTCAAAGCGTCAACCCCATTTATGGGCGCACCGTCAACCCGTGGGATGCGAGCCGCACCTGTGGCGGGTCGTCGGGCGGGTCGGCGGCGGCGGTGGCGAGCGGAATGGTTCCGCTGGAGATCGGCACCGACATTGGCGGGTCGATCCGCACCCCTGCGCATTTTTGCGGGGTGTTCGGGCACAAGAGCAGCTATGGCGTCATCCCGCTCGACGGCCACCGCCGCCCGGGTGCGGACAATGCTGACAGGCCGCTGTCGGTCGCGGGGCCGCTGGCGCGTGCGGCCGAAGATTTGGCCGCAACGCTCGATGTTGTGGCGGGTGAAATACTCCCCCGCGCGACCATAGCCAGCCTCGACGGCGTGCGCTTGCTCGTTCTTACACAGCACCCGCGTGCCGCTGTGATGCGCGATATAGCCGAGGGGGTTGAGCGCGTCGCCGCCGCTGCCGCAGGGCAGGGCGCCATCATCAGCCGGACAAGCGATCAGCTCCCCGATCTCGATGCGCTGTTCGACCATTATATCCGTATGTTGATGGTCATCATCACCGGCGGCGCGCCTGCGCCCGATGGCAGTGTGATGAATGTGCAGCAATGGTTCGGCCTGCAAGACATGCAAGCGCAGTTCCAGCGGCAATTCGCGCGCCTGTTTGCGCATTTCGACGCCATTCTCTGCCCCGTCCACGGCAGCACCGCCTTTCCGCACGACGACACGCCGGACATGGCGGCGCGCACCATCATGATCGACGGCGCGGTGACCCCTTATGCCGATCAATTCGCGTGGATCAGCATGGCGACCTTTGCGGGTCTTCCGTCAACCTCGACGCCGATTGGCCGCGCGCTAGGCGGATTGCCCTATGGTATGCAGGTCATCACCGCTAATCGCCGCGATCATGATGCGATTGCGCTGTCTGGCCTGCTCCACGCGTTGGCGATGCTATGATCGCACGCTTGCGCGCCGCCATCGCCATACCGCTGTTCTGGTTCGTGGTTGGCGCGACATTTTATGCCGCCATATCACCTGTGCCGCCAATGCCGCCAGGTAGCCCGTCGGACAAGGTGCAGCATATCGCGGCGTTCATCACGCTGACATCGCTGGCTATTGCCGCCCATCCGCGCGCGGCGTGGCAAAGAGTGTTGCTCTGCCTCGTCGGCTTTGGCGCGCTGATTGAGTGCGTGCAAGCCATCCCGGCACTGGGGCGCAGCCCCGAATGGCTTGATCTTGCGGCAGACGGCGGGGCTGCCGCCGTGACTCTGCTGCTTATCAACAATGCACGGCGGTTTATGACAAAGTAATGCGAATGGTTCGCAAGTAATTTTGTCCGATTTATCCAATTGCTTGATACGAAACTTCTGTCATACTCCCCGCATTGATGATTCATCTGCGATACAGCTTTGCTGGTGCAACATAGAGACTGTTCAAAACATAAGAATGGCTCGCAAATACAATTGTGTTGCAAGTTAAGAATTGTTCTCAATAATATTTACGTGGGGGAGTGACCATGTCAGACAATAAACCAATCAATCGCCGTTCGTTCATGTCGACTGTGGCGGGCGCGGCGGCGCTGGCTGGCGGTGCCAGTGCGTTCATCAGCGGCGAAGCGAAAGCGCAAAATTACACGGGCCGCTCCGACAGCGATTCTTCGGACCGTGGTGGCTATGGCCGCACCGGCATCACCGACAGCGACCCCACCGATGGTTCGGGCCGTGGTCGCGGCAGTAGCGGCATCACCGACAGCGACCCCAGCGACGGGTCGGGCCGTGGGCGCGGCGGCACTGGAGTTACCGACCGCGATTCAAGCGACCCTGCCGGGCGCGGACGCGGCAATACGGGCATGACAGACAGCGATTCGCACGACGCGGCTGGCAACGGGCGCGGTGGTTACCGCACAGGTGTGACCGACAGCGATTCAGGGCGCAATGCTGATGGCGCGGGTAATGGCCGTGGCCGAACCGGCGTGACCGACAGCGATTCGCACGATGCGGCGGGTAATGGTCGTGGTGGTTATCGCACTGGCCGAACCGACAGCGACCCGACCGATGCTTCGGGCAACGGTCGCGGCGGTCGCACCAGCGGCATCACCGACAGCGATTCCGGGAACGGCCGCGATGTTGCGGGCAATGGCCGTGGACGCAGCGGCATATCCGATGGCGATAGCGGTCGAGGCAGCGACCCGACTGGTCGTGGTCGTGGCACCCGCCGTACGGGCATCACCGACAGCGATTCGCGCGACACGGCGGGCAATGGGCGGGGCAATACGGGCGTTACCGACCGCGATTCCAGCGATACCGCTGGCCACGGTCGCGGCGGCCGCACGGGCCTGACCGCCAGCGATTCGTCCGACACGGCTGGCAATGGTCGTGGTGGCCGCACGGGCCGCACCGACAGCGATCCAACCGATGCTTCGGGTCGCGGTCGCACGGTGGACAGCGATCCGCGTGATCCCGGCGCGACAGGCACGTCAACGCGGCGTTTCTGGCGCTAGGGTCAGGACCCATTAATAGCGCGAACTGAGGTTTGGAGCGATTTCGTTCAGTGCAAGAAGGAGGAGCGATTTCGTTCAGTGCAAGAAGGAAAGGCGAAGCGAATGTCGATATTTCTAGACTTTCCGACGCAGCAATGGACGAAATCGGTCAAATCCTAAAGGACAGTAAAATGGCTTCCATCTCGAATCGAACTGCCCTTGAAGATAGCATGACTATCCCCTGCGAGCATTTCGGCCCGATATGTTCGCCATTTTGGCTCCTGTGCCGCCATGCCCCCGGCATGGCTTGCTCGTCACCCCTCAGCCGTGCGATTAATGGGTCCTGACCCTATTGACGGGCATTCGCCGCCCGTGCGTAGTGGACGCGGGCGGCAGCGGAATGATCTATATGGGGCCAAAACTTAAGGGGCCAAAACCTAAGGGGGAAGACCATGCCTGAGAAACAGCCAATCAATCGCCGCTCCTTTCTGTCAAAAGTGGCTGGCGTAGCAGCTGTGTTGGGCGGCGCTACCGCTTTCATCAGCGGCGAAGCACAGGCCCGCAGAACCGGTATTACCGACAGCGATTCGCGTGACACCGCTGGTCATGGCCGTGGGCGAACGGGATTGACCGACCGTGATTCGCGCGATGTGGCTGGCAATGGCCGCTATGGCAGCGGGGGAGTTTCCGATGGCGATAGAGGCCGGGGGAGCGACCCAACCGGACGCGGCGTGCGTGGGCACCCGCGCGGTACGACCGATAACGACCCGACCGACGGCGGCGGCCGTGGGCGTGGCGGCGGCACTGGGCGGACCGATAGCGATCCAACCGACGCGTCGGGCCGTGGACAAACGGGCCGCACCGACAGCGACCCGACCGATGGTTCGGGCCGTGGGCGCGGTGGCCGCACCGTTGACCGCGACCCAAGCGATCCTGGTGCATCCGGCACCTCAACGCGGCGGTTCTGGCGCTAAGGCACGCTTTAGACGGGTGTGCTATTGGCGGCAGGATGATCTGTTTTGTCGGATTTTTGACACAGATCATACCCGCTGCTTCGAAATGGCTGACACTGCTCGGTAACGGCCATTTACCCAAGGGATGCATCATATGAGTTTACTGACGCAGTGGCGGGACGATCCGCTTGGCTCCATATTGGGTCCGGATCACGCCAGCCACTTCCTCGGCGATCTTTTTGAACGCGACTTTTGCCTCTCAAAGGGCTTGTCCGCAGACCGTTTTGACGGCCTCATCACCATCGCCGATGTTGACCGCATTGTTACCAGCACCGACCTTAAGGAAGGCGACCTTGCGCTCGCCCAAGCGGGCAAACCGCCGATCGACGCGTCATCCTATGTCGATGATGGCGGCTATATTGATCGCGGCGCGGTGGCCCGTCATTACCGCGACGGCGCGACGATCATCCTCAATCAGGCGCAACGAATCGTCCCCGCGCTTGGCGAATTGTGCCGTGGGTTGGAACATGTGTTTTCGTCGCACATCCAGACCAATCTCTATCTGACTCCGCCGGGGAAACAGGGGTTCCAGATCCATTTCGACAATCACGACGTATTTGTTATCCAGGTGCAGGGGGCCAAGGATTGGCGGCTCTATGGCACACCGCTCGACCTGCCGTTTCGCGGCGAGAGCTTTCATTCTGGCGAGCATGAGACGGGCGATCTACGCGAAGAGTTTGTCCTGAATGCGGGGGATTGCGTTTATGTGCCGCGCGGGATGATGCACGATGCATCGACGGCGGGCGATACGGCCAGCCTCCACATCACCGTTGGCCTGATTTCCAAAACTTGGGCCGACCTAGTGCTCGAATCCGCTGCCGAAGTCGCGCTGCGCATTCCCGCATTCCGGCAAAGCCTGCCGCCCGGCTTCGCGCGCGACGGGTTCGACCGCACGGCGGCACAGGCGGTGCTGGCCGGCCTTGGTAAACAATTGGGCGAAGCGCTCATGCTTGACCCCGCGATGGATTTACTGACCGATCAGTTCATCCGTTCGCGTGCCGCCATCAACCGCACGACGATTACCGACGCGAACCGTGCGATAGCCGCGAGCGACCGCTTCACCCGGGCACCGCTCGCGCCCTATCGCTTTGCACAGGATGGCGACGCCTTGTGCCTCGTGGTGCCGGGCGGTGACCTTCATTTTACCGATGAATCGCGCGATGCGCTCCACCGCGCATTGGGCGGCACCCCCTTCACCATGGCCGATCTGGCGTTCGAACATGCCGAGGCACTGACGCGGCGGCTGTTCGACTATGGACTGGTTGAGCGGGTTTAGAGGTATAGTCTAGGGCTGTGTCACACCACTGCCGTTGACGCCGCACAGCCGCCGCGCCTACTGTGCCCCATGCGGGCAAACATTTCTATGGTGACGTCATGACGCTTTACCTTGGTGTTGATGCGGGCGGCACCGCCACCAAATCGCGGCTGACGGATGCGGCTGGCAATGTGCTCGGTACGGGCCATGCAGGGCCGGCTAACACCCGCGTTGGGATAGACGCGCTCCACGCCGTCTTGCTTGACGTGTCGATGCAGGCGGTGCGCGCTGCGGGGGTGGCGGACGCCGATGTCGCGGCCATCCGCGTCGGCATGGGCATTGCGGGCATCAACCGGATGGGGATGAAAGCGCAAATACAGCACCTCGATTTCCCATTTGCCAATGTCGCTTTCACATCGGACGCGATGATCGCCAATTTGGGCGCGCATATGGGCGGTGACGGCGCCATCCTGGCGCTGGGCACGGGCAGCGTCGGCTTGGTCAGGCGCGGCGAGGACAGTTTCAGCATCGGCGGCTATGGCTTTCCCATATCGGATGAGGGCAGCGGCGCCGCGCTGGGCTTGAGCGCGATCCGTCATGCGTTGCGCGCGCTCGACGGGCGGACAAAGCCGTCACCGCTCAGCCAGGCGATTACCAAGGAATTTGACCACGCTATCCCCCGCGTTATCGCATGGATGGATGAGGCTGCACCCGGTGATTATGCCGCTTTCGCGCCGCTGGTGATGACCTATGCCGACGACGGAGATGAAATTGCGGTGTCGATTGTCCGCGATGCGGCGATGCATGTCGAACGTTTTATCGAGACGATATTGGCGCGCGGGGCCGAACGTGTGGTGCTGATGGGGGGCCTGGCGGACGCGATGAAGCCGTGGCTGCGCGCGCGGATTGTGGCGTTGCTCGATGACCCGCTGGGCGATGCGCTCGACGGGGCTCTGCTCTATGCGGGGCGACCGTCGATCCAGGTGGATTGAACGTAGCCATTACTATCAATAAGTGTGAAATCTGCGCGGTAACCATCTGAAATATAACCATATTCATTGTCAATTTTCAGAAATCGTGCAGGTGTCCCACTCGCCATTTCATCGGCCCAGTTCACATCCAACCTCATCATCGCAATGGCGTTCCTCACCGCGCTAGCCATATCGAGATTCGACCCCGCCAAAGTGCCATTTTCCGAACGCAGCGCACCATCTTTGAGCCTAATGTCTTCGCCGCCCAATTTGAACGATGTGGCTGCCGTGCCGACGCTTGGCATCGCATCGGTGACCAGCATCAATCCCTCCGGACCCCGCGCACGATAGGCCGCGCGTAGCGCAACTGGGTGGACATGGTGCCCATCGACAATGATGCCGCAGAACAGGTCGCTATCAAGCGCCGCACCAACAACGCCGGGGCTGCGGCTCTCCATCTGTGTCATGGCGTTGAACAGATGCGTAACGCCGCTCAAGCCCTCGGCAATCGCGCGCTGCATATCATCATAACTGGCCAGCGTATGCCCCGCCGCGACGATGACCCCGCGCGACACCAGCGCCGCGATCATCCCCGGCGGAGCCAGCTCTGGCGCCAGTGTCACCAGCGTCTTGCCACCTTTGAGCGAGGATAGCAGCGCCACCGCCTCCGCATCGAGCAGGCGAAACTTTGCCGCATCGTGAATCCCGCGCTTTGCGGCGTTGAGGAACGGTCCCTCGATATGGATACCGATGACACCCGGCACGCATAGCGCAATCGCGTCATCAACCGCCGCTATCGCCCGCGCCACCACTTCCAAATCGTCGCTAATCAGCGTTGGCAGCATCGCCGTGGTGCCGAACTGGCGGTGCGCAGCGGCGATGGTGCGAATGCCCTCGACCGTTGGCGCATCGTTGAACAGCACGCCGCCGCCGCCATTGACCTGTGTGTCAATGAAGCCGGGGACGAGCGTGCCGCCGTCAAGGCGAATCTTCTTTGTATGCGGGGGCGCTTCGTTTGCAGGGCAAACCGATGCAATGATGCCATTTTCGACAATCACGGCATGGTCGTCCAGCCAAGTATTGCGCGACAATATCCGCGCACCGATGAAGGCGAACATCGTCATCGCGTCTGCGTCACTTTGTTTAGCATAGGCGGGTGATCGGGGTCAAACCCACGCCGCACAGCGAGCGTATTGACCAGTCGATAAAAGCTCTGAATCATCGCAATCGGGGCTATCGCCGGGTGCAGGCCGGCTTGAACGGGCAGGGTGGGTGTTCCACTATAATCGCCGCCAGCCACCGCGATTTTTGCACCTCGCGCTGCAAAGCAGGCGATCAGCGTATCAAGACCATAGGCGGCCTTGTCGAATGGCGGCATGACCAGCAACGGAAAACCCGCGCCGATCAGCGCCATCGGACCGTGCGCAACCTCGGCAATGCTGAAGGCTTCGGCGTGGATACCGCAGGTCTCTTTGAACTTGAGCGCCGCCTCCCCGGCCACGCCCAATGTCGGGCCGCGACCCAGCACAAACAGGCTGCGCGCATCGGTGAATGTCTCCACGCCAGCGGACCAATCGGCACCACAAGCCTGCGTTAATGTTGGCGGAAGGGCATCAACCGCAAGCCGCATTTGCGAATCA
>JBBTFY010000039.1:0-5543 GCA_038041635.1 Pseudomonadota bacterium | reverse complement strand
TGGTGTGCGGCGATGTTGGCTTTGGCAAGACCGAGGTCGCCCTGCGCGCGGCCTGCGTCGCGGCGATGGCGGGAATGCAGGTTGCCATCGTCTGCCCGACCACGCTGCTCGCGCGCCAGCATTACAGCAATTTCGTCGAGCGGTTCAAAGGGTTCCCAGTCAATGTCGGCCGTCTGTCGCGGCTGGTCCCCGCAGCGGAGGCCAGCGAGGTCCGCGAAGGCGTTGCCAGCGGACAGATCGACATTGTCATCGGCACGCACGCGCTGCTCGCCAAGGGGATAGAGTTTAACCGCTTGGGGCTCGTCATTGTCGATGAGGAGCAACGATTCGGGGTCACGCACAAGGAACGGTTGAAGTCGCTGAAGACCGATGTCCACGTCCTGACGCTGACCGCGACGCCGATTCCGCGCACGCTGCAAATGGCGATGTCGGGGCTGCGCGATTTGAGTGTCATCAAAACCCCACCGGTCGATCGGTTGGCGGTGCGTACCTATGTGATGCCTTGGGATCCCGTCGTGCTGCGCGAAGCATTGATGCGCGAACATCACCGTGGTGGGCAGAGCTTTTTCGTTACCCCGCGCATCGCCGACTTACCCGACATCGAGGAGTTTTTGTGCAAATCCGTCCCTGAAATACGCTATGTCGTCGCGCACGGACAAATGGCGGCAGGCGAAGTTGAGGAGCGGATGAGCGCATTCTACGACCGCCGTTATGATGTTCTGGTGTCGACGACCATCGTCGAAAGCGGGCTGGATATTCCAAACGCCAACACCATGATTATCCACCGGGGTGATCGCTTTGGTTTGGCGCAGCTTTATCAATTGCGCGGGCGCGTCGGCAGGTCAAAGACACGGGCCTATGCCTATATGACCACGCCAAGCGACCGGATAATGACCGAAACAGCGGAGAAGCGGCTGAAAATCCTGCTCGACCTTGATACGCTGGGCGCGGGGTTCCAACTGGCCAGCCACGACCTCGACATTCGCGGCGCTGGTAATTTGGTCGGCGACGAACAATCGGGCCATATCCGCGAAGTCGGGTTCGAACTGTACCAGTCGATGCTGGAGGAGGCGATATTGATCGCGCGGGCCGAAGGAGCGGGGTTGGCGGCGCCAGACGAGCGATTCTCGCCCGTCATCACGCTCGACGCACCCATTTTGCTGCCCGACAGCTATATCCCCGACCTTGGCGTGCGTATGGGCCTGTATCGCCGCCTCAATGACCTAGCCGACCGCGCCGAGATTGACAGTTTTGCCGCCGAAATGATCGACCGTTTTGGCCCGCTGCCCGAAGCGACGCAAAATCTGTTGCTGTTGATGGAGATTAAACTCAACGCGGCCATCGCGCGTATTGCCAAGCTCGATATCGGGCCAAAAGGGGCGCTGGTGGCGTTTCATAATGACCGCCCACCCAATATCGACGCGCTGATAGCCTATGCGGAGCGGTTGCAGGGGACGGCAAAGCTGCGCCCCGACAGCAAGCTGGCGATCACGCGCGTCTGGCCAACCGCGCAGGCGCGGCTAGGCGGTGCGCTGCAACTGTCAAAGGGTCTGGCGAAAATAGCGGGTTAATTTGCAGCGGCAAACGCCACAAAATCGGCGCTGACCAGCGCGGGTGATTTGAGGAAGCCTTGATACCAGCGACAGCCCATGGCGGCCAGTTGGTCACGTTGCGCGATGCTTTCCACCCCTTCGGCAAGCACCCCCATGCCAAGCCCGCCCGCAAAATTGATCACGCCGCGCAGCACCGCCGCGTCGCGTTCAGAGCCATGGGCATCGCGGGCAAATCCGCTGTCGATTTTGATCATATCGACGGGTAATTGCTTGAGCCATGCGAGGCCCGAATAACCCGTGCCAAAATCATCAAGCGCAACCTTGACACCAACACCTCGCAGTTCATCGAGTTGACCAGAAGCCATATCGGGCTGTGCAATCAGCGCGCTTTCGGTGACTTCAACCGTCAACCGATCAGGGGCCACGCCAGCGCGCCGAGCAAGCCCAAGAAAACCGCCTGCCAGCGTCGGCACGGCCATGTCATGCGCCGTTATGTTGAGCGCCACGCGCAGATGCGCCAGTGACGCGGGCCACGACGCCATCATCCCCAACGCCTGTTCCCACACGTGCATGCTGACCGCATGCGTTAACCCCGATGCCTGCGCCGCAGCGAACAACGCCCCGCCGCCAAGTTCGCCAAGCACTGGATGGTGCCAGCGCGCCAACGCTTCTGCGCCAATCAAGCGGTCGTCGTCCATGCTGAATTGCGGCTGAAAACGGACGATTACCTCTCCCTTTGACAAGGCCGCTTCAATGTCGAGCTGTTCGACAACCGCCTGTGGCACCTTCAGCCGCCGGATCATCCGTGCCAGCACGCTCTGTGCACTATCGTCGCGGCGCAAAGTGCTGCTGGCCATCCGCAGGCTTAAACCCGCATGCGCAGGGCGCAATGTTGTCTCGCACAGCCCCGCTGCGATCAGACGGACTTCGAGCACTAATCGTTGCGCAATTCCCTGATCCGACGAGGCCACAGCAAAGCGGCAATCCCCCGCCAAGGAAAGCTGGGCTGCGTGCCCCAGTTCCTGTCGCACCATCCGCTCAAATTGCCGCGCGAAACCACGCAGCAGGGCATCGGCGGCCGGTTGCCCCATATTGAACGCAAAGCGTGCCAGCCCGTCAATCTGAACGAGGGCGATGGTCGGCGGCGCAGCATGTTCTCGTAGCGGGCCGCGACATTGCGACAGGCTGGCGGCGAAAGAGGTCAGCCCTGTCGAACGATCTGCACTGGCAAGGCTATCTTGGCCCCGCTCCGCGCCCAGCCATTCGACATGGCCCGCGAGCCTGTTTCCCTTCATCACCAAATGATGGACGAACTGGCCGCCATGTATCGCACCGGATGATGTTTGTGAGAAAGCCGTATAGCCCCCTTCAAAGCACAGTTTCCGATAGGCGGTCATCGCACGATGGCGATCGGACTTTGAAAATTGGCGCAGAACATCGCGCAGAGTGGTTTTGCCGCCAAAAACCGCATCAAGAATCCGATTGTCTGTCGAGCCGTCGATGA
Organism: Pseudomonadota bacterium; assembly: GCA_038041635.1. Lineage (GTDB taxonomy): Bacteria > Pseudomonadota > Alphaproteobacteria > Sphingomonadales > Sphingomonadaceae > Sphingopyxis. The sequence goes on along the minus strand of JBBTFY010000039.1, from coordinate 2,486 downwards.
CGATGGCACCGGTTGTCAAATTGGCATGCCACCACAATAAGCGAGTCAATTGCGGTGTCGGGCCAAGCGAACCCGTGCGACGCCGGGCCAGCCCGATGGCGAGTGTCATCTCCGCATCATGCCATGGCGCAGGCAGCATGGCAGAAACGCCGCGATCGGCAAAACCACTCAGGCGATCCGCATCCACGCGGTCGTAAAGCAGCAGGATATTCGCATTTTTGGCCGCAATGCTGGATGCCAATGCTTCTGCGGCAGCCAGCGCCCGATCAAATGCGCCGCGCGCATCCAGCACCACAATAGCGCTGTCAAGGCCGCGAAAGCGCCTCTCTATTCCTTCTGCGCGCCGTGCCGCAACGACGCGGAATCCCTGACGGCTCAATTCATCAGCCAACTGGTCGCGCTGCGAAAATGACAGCAGCAATATTGTGTCATCATGGTGACCGGGCGAATCGATATGGGAAAGGGGCGTTGTCATTGGACCTTTATATATCGCAATATACTTAGCCATAGCTTGCACTGACGTGTTTGTCGGTTTAGCCGCGCGTTTGACGCGGAAACAAAAGGCCCGAACATATGCTGAAAATGGCGCTTGTCGATTCGGGTTCTGCCTTGGCACGCTCGGCGGTTACGGACATGAAAAACCGCTATGATTGGGTGCGGCCCGGTGAAGCGGACCTGATCATTGCGCTGGGCGGCGACGGGTTCATGCTGCAAACTTTGCATGCGATGCTCGATAATGACCGCATTGTCCCAGTTTTCGGCATGAACCGTGGGACCATTGGCTTTTTGATGAACGAGTTCAGGCTTGATGCCCTGCTGGAACGGCTGGAGCGCGCCAAAGCCTTTACCGTTTCCCCGCTCATCGCCCAGATTACGACGACAAAGGGCGTCACCCACATATTACCCGCCATCAATGAATTGTCATTGCTGCGCGAAACGCGCCAAACCGCCAAAATCGAGGTGATGGTTGATGGGCGATGCATGTTACCAGAGCTGATATGCGACGGGGTTTTGGTCGCAACGCCAGCGGGGTCAACGGCCTATAACCTGTCCGCAAACGGGCCGATATTACCGCTTGATTCGTCGGTGTTGGCCGTAACGCCAATCAGCCCGTTCCGACCACGCCGTTGGCGCGGGGCGATTGTGCCTGACCACACCCGTATTGGGCTGAAAGTCCGTGAAGCATCCAAACGCCCCGTCAGCGCGGTTGCCGATCAACGCGAAGTCCGCGACGTTCGGTCGGTCGACATCGCGATTGATCGGATTCGCAAATTGACGCTGTTATTCGACCCCGAACATGCGCTTGATGAACGGATTGCCCGCGAACAATTTACAAGTTGAGATAATCATAAAGCCAAAGCCATATCGGGGTTGCAATCAGCGCGAAGCCGATGCAAAGGGACGCTCCGCAGCGGTACGCAGCGGATTATGGCATTCCTCGGTAGCTCAGTGGTAGAGCAATCGACTGTTAATCGATCGGTCGCAGGTTCGAATCCTGCCCGGGGAGCCAGCCATCTCACCCCACCTTAGGCGTATCACTCAACCATTGTTCGATTATCGTCATGGCCAAGATGCTTTCAGCCACTGTGCGTTGAAAGGTATAGAGTAATCCTGCTTTTCCAGAAAAAATAAGCCCTTTGCCAAACAGGCAGTAGAAAAATGTCGCAATAGGCATCAACGGCGGGTGCCGCCGCAACCATGCGGCCAAGCCAGGCTTTCCGCCCGCGATCACGCGCGCCTCATGCCTCATATAGCGAACTTGGCTGGCAATGAAGGTCGCCAAGGGCTTGCGATCATCATGGATGATTTTGCCGCTGAGCGGTGTCACATCTCCCATTGGCTCCCACCCTTCAGTATGGCCACGTTCTATCACAGCCATTTGCCCACGCCGGAACAAGATATGATTGGCGGGGTAAAGCGACCCCGGCAGGACGCGCCCCCACATCGCATAATCAAAAGCAATGCGATAGGCCGCCGTGTCTGCGGTCGGTTGCAAGGCCAGTAATTCGGCAATCAGCGCCTCGGTGAGCGCATAATCCGCATCAAGCCGGAGAACCCAATCGGTGGCTATGCCCGTTTCTTCGATAGCAAAACGCCATTGGTTCCAGTGGTTGTCAAAGGGTCGGTGGAGGACGCGGACGTTGGCATGGCGCGCCAAGATGGACAGCGTTTCATCCGTGCTTCCGCTATCCACTACAATGATTTCGCTCGCCCATGACAGCGACGCCAACGCCCGTTCGATATTGGGTGCTTCGTTCATGGCCAGAATGACAGGGGTAATCCGATCAAGCATCAACGGTGATCCCCACTGATTCACGGGCCGAAATGGACGGGGTAAAATGTTGGAAGTTGACACTAAATAGGGGGTGAAACAACGGCCGCCTGCGGGTTACATGGGTGTTTCCGGGGTGTGGTGTCAACTTAACACACTTAGGTACATTAGCCCCCTTTGCGGGCAATATCATGTAAAAATATGTCAAGTTTTT
>JBBTFY010000038.1:0-22304 GCA_038041635.1 Pseudomonadota bacterium | reverse complement strand
CTTGGCTGCATCTGGATTGCCGCGTCGGGCCAAAGCCCTCCTCGCAATGACGAAGAAGAGGGTGCGCGCGGAGACGCGGAGACGCGAAGAAGAGGAAAGAAGAAGTGAATATCCTTATGGGGAGGGGTTAGGGGTGGGGGTATTTGAGCAAGGGATTTCTCCATACCCCCTCACCCAGCTATGCCTAGCTTCGCCAATTGGCTCAACAAGGCGTCGCATCCCTCTCCCCACAAGCCTGTCCTGAGCGAAGTCGAAGGGAGCCGCCCGCTAGCGCAAACTAGGGGAAGGGAAGAAAAATCCGCTAGGCCCTGCCTAGGGGAAGGGCATAAAACCCCGTGAAACAGCATGCATATTACCATGGCGAAATGGCTGTAGGAAAGCGGGTTTTGGGGGTGACTTTCACCTTTGTTTAACGAGCGCGGGATAGTCCGGCGAGATGACTGTCAAGCGCTATGACAAATCGCGGCGGCTCGCCTATCGTGGAGATGCCGTGCTCGCGCGGATACGCGTCAATAATGCCAAAGCGGATTGGCGGCGTCGATGGGTCGGCAACCCTACGCGACCACGAACGGTGACGCTGTTTATGGCGGTGGTGTTTTTGGGAACACTCAATTGGGTGCAGCATTCGTTGCCCCATAGTTCCAGCCTACCGGTGGAGCTGCACACACAAGATCGCGACTGGGTGCAGCATTCATCGCCCTATAGTCCAAGCCCGCCAATGGAGCTGCACACGCAAGACCGTGACTGGTTGCAGCGTCCGTCGTCCGATAGTCCAAGCCCGCCAATGGAGCTGCACACGCGAGGCCGCAGCAATGATGATATTTTGACCGCCAACTTTACCCTATGCCATTCCGGCGGAGGCACCAATTGCGTCGTCGATGGCGATACTTTTTGGTTTCAAGGTGAGAATATTCGCATAGCCGACATTGACACACCGGAAACGCACCCATCGCATTGCGAAACCGAGGCACGGCTTGGCGAAGCGGCAACTGCGCAGCTGCTTCAAATGCTGAATGACGGGTCATTCTCTCTCGGCTCGGTTGACCGCGACATAGATAGATATGGGCGAAAATTGCGGATCGTGAATCGCGATGGCGTCAGCATTGGCGGCGCTATGGTTCGTGATGGCGTCGCACGATGGTATGCAGGCGGGCGCAGGCCGTGGTGCTGACTGGCGAAAGCCATGGCTTTTCAATCGCGATGAAATGCCTATGGGAGTTTGGATGAACAGCACAACACCGCCCACCCCCCCCGTCGCCGCCCGCAAACCTCATCTCGCCACGCACCATGGCCGCTTATTGTCCGATGATTATGCGTGGCTGCGCGATCCCAAATATCCCGAGGTCAGCGACCCCGAAATCCTCGCCCATCTCCATGCCGAAAATGCGTGGTTCGAGGGGGCAATGGCTCCGCATGCACTGCTGATTGAAACGCTGTTTCAGGAGATGAAGGGCCGGATCAAGGAGGATGACAAGTCGGTCCCGCAAAAGGATGGCGAGTGGGTCTATTGGCGCGAATTTGCGCTTGGTGCGCAATATCGCACTTGGTGGCGGCGGCCGATTGAGGGCGGTGAGGCAGAGTGCATCCTCGATGAACCCGCGCTGGCGGCGGGTCTTGAGTATTTCCGGCTCGGCGCGATGGCGGTCAGCCCCGACGGACGGATGCTGGCCTATTCGACCGATTGCGACGGGTCCGAACGCTTCACGCTATATATCCGCGACTTGGTGAGCGGCGAGCTGTTGCCCGATGTCATCCCCGGTACATTGTCGGCGCTGGTGTGGACCGCCACATCGCGCGGGCTGCTCTATGGCCTCGCCAATGCGCAGTGGCGCACCGACAATGCCCGGCTGCATTGGCTGGGCAGCGACGTGGCCGATGACATCGAGCTGCTGCGCGAGGAGGATGAGGGGTTCCGTATCGACGTCGGCGCGACCCAGTCCGAAGCCTTCATCGTCATCACCAGCGGCGACCATGAGACCAGCGAAGTGCGGCTGCTCCCCGCCAATGATCCGCTCAGTAAACCCATTCTTGTTGCCGCGCGGCGCAAGGGCGTGGAATATGGGGTCGAGGATCATGATGACACGCTGTTCATCCACACCAATGATGATCATCCCAATTTCCGCCTCGCCACCGCGCCGATTGAGCGCCCTAGCGAATGGACGACGCTGATCGCGGGCAGTGACCAGTTTTACATGACTGATGTTGCTGTTTTTGCTGATTTTTTTGTGGTGGAGGGGCGCGAGGACGGCCTCGACCAGATCGAGGTTCGCTATTATGATGACGCGACAAAGGTCGAGCGGCTACTCTTCCCAGAGGCAAGCTATGATGCGGGCCTGGCCGAGAACCCCGAATATCACACCAGCGTGCTACGGATCGGCTATGAATCGATGGTCACCCCGGCCACCGTCTATGATTATGACGTCGCGGCGCGCAGCCTGACGGTCCGCAAGGTCCAAGAAGTGCCGTCGGGCTATGACGCCAGCCTCTATGATACCACGCGGCTGATGGTGACGGCGCGTGACGGTGTGGCGGTTCCGGTCAGTCTGGTGTGGCGGCGCGACACGAAGCGCATAGCGGCGGAGGGCGGCAATCCGCTCCACCTCTATGGCTATGGGGCCTATGGCATCGCCATCGCGCCCGGATTTTCGACGACGCGGCTTAGCTTGATTGATCGCGGTTTCATCTATGCCATCGCGCATATTCGCGGCGGCGACGATTTGGGGCGGCACTGGTATCTGTCGGGCAAGCTGGAACAACGAACCAACACGTTCAACGATTTTGTCGATGTTGCGCGCGGGCTTGTCGATGCGGGCTGGACCAGCGCAGGGCGCATTTCGATTGCGGGGGGCAGCGCTGGCGGCGAACTGGTCGGGGCGGCTGTGAACATGGCACCGGAGCTGTGGGGCGCGGCGGTCGCGCATGTGCCGTTCGTCGATGTGCTGGCTACCATGCTTGACGCGTCATTGCCGTTGACGCCGGGCGAATGGCCAGAATGGGGCAACCCGATTGACGACGAAGCGGCCTATGACCTGATCGCCAGTTACAGCCCCTATGACAATGTTGTGGCGCAGGATTATCCGCCGCTGATGGTGACGGCGGGGCTAAACGATCCGCGCGTTACCTATTGGGAGCCAGCCAAATGGGTTGCGAAGCTACGTAGCGTCAAGACAGATACCAACGCGCTGATCCTCAAGGTCAATATGGGCGCGGGGCATGGCGGCAAGTCGGGCCGGTTCGAGAGCCTGCACGAGGACGCAGAGGAACAGGCGTTTATTTTGAGCGAGATGGAGGCGGGTTAGGGTGCGCGCACAGCAAAACCGCCCCCGATGTGCTTCGGCGGCGGCCTCTTAACAGCGTAAAGCTATTTGGGTTTAGCCTTGACGCGCCTTGAAACGGGCATTGGTTTTGTTGATGACATAAGTGCGGCCACGACGGCGGATCACGCGGTTGTCGCGGTGGCGATCTTTCAGCGACTTCAGGCTGTTGCGGATCTTCATGATGACGGCTTTCACTATATATCAAATGGCCAACCAAGCGGCATGATGCTCAGGTGCGAAGGTCGCATTCCCATCACATGCTGTCGGTGAAGGCGCGCCACTATGCTTAAGGCTGGCCAAAGTCAACCTGACTCGCGCATATCCGCGTGTGATTATTTGCGGACGAGCGTAATGCGGCATAAGGTATCGTTCCCGTCCTCAAAGGTTGAATCATGATGAGAGCTTTTATTGTCCCCGCAATAGCGATTGCCGCGCTGCTCAGCGGTTGTGTAACCCCGCTACCCCCCGCGTCGGCAACGCGGTTCCACCGCATTGATGGGCAAGTGACTATGCCAGCGGGCATTTACGAGATTGCGCAGCCGACGGGGCTTGACCTGTCGGCGCGCCCCGACCCCAGTTACGCGGCGGCGGTGGCGAGCCAGCTTGATCGGCTGGGGCACCGAACGATTCTCATCGCAGCAGGGCAGGCTGATTATAGGGTCGATGTGCGGGTTGAACGGAGCGAACGCGCCGCGCCGCTTGCAAACAGCCCTGTCAGCGTCGGTGTGGGCGCGGGGACGGGCAGCTATGGCTCCGGGCTGGGCGTCGGGGTTGGCATCAATCTCGCCAGCCTGCTTGGTGGCGGCAACCGCGATGTGCTGGCGACGCGGCTGTTGGTGCGCATCACGCGGCGCGGAGAGGCGCAGGCGTTATGGGAAGGGCGTGCCGAAACCTTCGCGCGCACGGGCACGCCTGCGGCCGGGGCTGGGCTGAATGCACAAAAATTGGCCGAAGCACTGTTTGCGGGCTTTCCCGGCCGCTCGGGTGAAACTATCACCGTGCCATGACATTGAACATCAACGCAGCCTTTGATTCGGGCAACATCATCGTCCACGCCGTTTCGGGGGACACCGCCACGCTGTCTATCCGCAAGGATAAGGATAGCGACTTCTTTCAATGGTTCCATTTTCGCGTTGTGGGTGAAGTGGGGGCGCGCGTGACAGTGCGCATCACGGGGCTGGCGTCGTCGGCTTACCCAGACGGTTGGCCGAACTATCAGGCGCGCATCAGCGTGGATCGCGATTATTGGACGCAGGCGGAGACGAGCTATGACGCTGGTGTTGATGGCGGCACGCTGACCATCAACGCGGCGCTCGACACCGGGCTGGCGTGGTTTGCTTATTTTGCGCCTTTTTCGATGGAACGGCACCATGATCTGGTGGCGCGCACCGCGATGGCCGATGGCGTTAGCATGCGCACGCTCGGCCACAGCCTCGATGGCCAGCCGATTGACTGTCTGGAAATGGGCGCGGGCACCAAACAGGTCTGGCTCTATGCGCGGCAACATCCCGGCGAAACGATGGCCGAATGGTGGATGGAGGGGGTGCTCGACATGCTCACCGACCCTGCCAGTCCGCATGCGCGCCTGTTGCTGCAAAAATGCCGTTTTCACATCGTCCCGAACATGAACCCCGATGGGTCGGCGCGCGGGCATTTGCGCACCAATGCCGTGGGGGTCAACCTCAACCGCGAATGGGCGGAGCCGAGTGAGGCGCGCAGCCCCGAAGTGCTGTGCGTGCGCGATGCGATGGACGTGAGCGGAGTTGATTTCGCGATGGACATTCATGGCGACGAGGCGATCCCGGCGGTGTTCCTTGCGGGGTTTGAAGGCATCCCCAACTGGACCGATGCTCAAGGCGCGGGCTTTGCGCGCTACCGCGCTGCACTGGCGCGGCGCACGCCGGATTTTCAAACCGAACTGGGCTATGCAGAGGCTCCGGCAGGCAAGGCCAATCTGTCGATGTCGACCAACCAGCTCGCCAACCGTTTTGGTGCAGTGGCGATGACGTTGGAAATGCCGTTCAAGGACAACCGCGACCTGCCCGACGCGGTGCAGGGGTGGTCGCCAGAACGTTCGGCACAGCTTGCGCGTGATTGTCTGGCGACGCTGGCGGAGTGGATAGCAGCGGAGGCTATTTGAGCGAGGCCGCGCTCTTTGCCGACCTGGAAAGCAGTGCGGCTTTTCGCGCCGATATGCTGTATTTCCTGCGGCTGGCGGGCAATTATGCTGCCAATATATTTGTCGATGTGCGCAACCGTGCGCCGATGAAGCACCGAAAAGCGTTCGACGATTGGCTATCAAAACATCAATGCAAAGATGACGCCCTTAATGCCGCGCTCAAGGACCGCCATCAATGGTTCGACGCGCACAAGGTGGATTTCACCATCATCCTTGGCGAAATGCCGCATTATCTGCGAGAGCGGCTGGGACGCGCGCTACAACATGACCATGCGATGCCGCTCGACCATCGCGCTTTCATCGCATGTCTCGACGATATGCGCGATTATCGCCATCGGCTTGAACATTTTGGGGACCCCAAGCAAAAGCAGGACCGCCGACATGTCTCCGACGAACGCCTGCTCCACATCCTTGGCTTAATGCTGCTGCCGTTTCTGGGAAACCATCTGCTTGGCCGTATCCGCCACCATGCGCGACGTCGTGGATACCGCCCGCGTGCAGTCGAGCAGGTGGCTGGCCGCGCAAAAGAGATACTCGATGTCGCCATCGCCGATCGCCGCGAAGCCAGCCGCTTTATCAACGGCCTCAAACGCCGGATTGATAATGACACTATTCGCAACCGGATAATGGAAAAATATGGCAATGCGCCGTCAGATACGGCGGTGCATCGGATTGCCCGCGAAGAAGCCAGCAAACGCCGTGATCTGGAGGACCGCAAATCGGCACTGCTTACCTTGCACCGCGCCTATTTCGCTGATGGCCACTGGCCGCGCTATAATTATGAGAATTTCCTGATCCGCTTCGGCTTTATCGGGCGTCGGCGGATCGAGGAGATGGAGCAGTTTTTGCGCGACGGGCGGGACGAGAACGAAACGCTCGACTTCATCCTCCACATCGAACCCCTGTTCATGCTGTCGATGGACATCGCGCTCATCATCCATTGCTGGCTGAGTGAACTGGAAGCGCCCGGAGTGCCGATCAAGGACACCAAAAAGCTCCAGCAAACCATTACGGCTGCAAAGACAATAGTCGCCATTCGCAATGCTACTGCCCATGGCGGCTGGGTGTGGGCGGTGACGCCAAGGGGTGAAGCGGAACCTTTGCCGTTCGAGATGGTTTTGAGCACCTTGCTTGCGGTGCTCGATCACCCCAATGTGAACGACAAGGCGCAATGGAAGAATGATCTGCTGACCGCAATCGAAGGGGCGTTGCGCCCGGTGCAGTGGAGCCGAATCCATGCTAAGCCCCAACCTGGGGATGACCCCAACAGGATGCCCGCCGCGATTACCGTCAAGCGCTGGACCGCAGGGAAGCGCGTGGCGTTCGCCGACAAGGACAAATGGGGGGTGAACAAACGCAAACCACTGCGCCGTGTCGCCGCCATGTGGATGCGCGACATTGCCGCGTTGCGCAGCGATAAATTGAAAGAAAATTGACAAATGTTCGCCTATCGTTCACACTACCGCCGCAGCATTTTCAGTAAGTCTGCGGGACTTTATACTCTCTCTTCAAAGAGATAGCATAAGGTCTGTTGCAGCCATCCCCATTTTGCGGGGTGGCTGTGACTTATTGCGTCATAAATAGCCGACGATATGGGTTGCAGCCATCCCCATTTTGCGGGGTGGCTGTGACTTATTGTGGATGCGGTCGAGGTTAGTCCGGTTGCAGCCATCCCCATTTTGCGGGGTGGCTGTGACATTCTGTGACGCTTGCAATTTGAAAGGAATTTCCTTACATTTGCATCATGATTCACGGACGCATCACCGCCAAATCGCAAACGACCATCCCACGCGCCGTGCGGCAGGCGCTCGGCATTAAGCCGGGGGACAGCGTCGCCTATGAGATTAAGGACGGGGCAGTGACGCTCACGCGCCTGCCTTCGGAACCCGTAGATATGTACATTGGCAATTTTTCGACCTTCACCGAATGGTCGAGTGAAGCTGACAGCGCCTATGACGTCCTTTGAACCGGGCGACATCGTTTCTGTTGATTACCCTCATGTCGAAACGCATGAGTTCAAGCGCAGACCCGCTCTTGTGGTTACCACGCACGCGCTTGGACCGAACGGTATCGTCTTCTGGGTTATGATGATTACCAGTGCGGTCAATCGCGGCTGGCCGGGAGATTTGATGGTTGAAAATCATCCCAGTGCTGGTCTGCCAATCCCGTCGGTGGTCAGAACCGAAAAAATCACCACGCTGGAAAGCAAGGGGGCGGAAAAGGTCGGGCGGGTCAGCGATGCGCTATTGGCGCAAGTGCGTGTGCGATTGGCGCTGCACTTGGGTGTGAGTTGAGAGGCACCCCTATGCACATCATCTCCGACGACCTGTCCGGCCCCGAAATCCGCGCGCTGCTTGAGGAACATTTTGCGGGAATGCTTAGCCATTCGCCGCAGGGCAGCTGTCATTTCCTCGATTTTGACGGGCTGAAGCGAGACGATGTGACATTCTGGTCGATCTGGGACGGCGATGATTTGGCGGGGTGCGGCGCGCTTAAACAGCTGGATGCGCATCATGGTGAAATCAAGTCGATGCGCACCCACGCGGACCATATCCGCAAAGGCGTGGCGGCGCATATGCTGACCCACATATTGGCCGAGGCGCGCGCGCGCGGGATGACGCGGCTTAACCTGGAGACCGGAACGGCGGAGGCTTTTATCCCCGCGATTTCGCTCTATCGCCGCTTTGGCTTTGTGGACTGCCCGCCCTTTGGCGATTATGGGCCCGACCCACATAGTCTTTTCATGACCAGAGAGATTTGAATCGATGCCCACGCTCGTCCTTATCCGTCACGGCCAATCGCTATGGAACCTAGAGAACCGCTTCACCGGATGGTGGGATGTCGATGTGACCGAAAAGGGCGCGGAGGAAGCGCGCGCGGCAGGACGATTGATGCGCGATAAGGGGCTGGATTTCGATAGCTGCTTCACCAGCGTGCAAACCCGCGCGATCAAGACGCTGCATCTGGCGCTGGAGGAAATGGGGCGATTGTGGCTTCCGGTTGAAAAGGACTGGCGGCTCAATGAACGGCACTATGGCGGCCTGACGGGGCTTGATAAGGCCGAGACAGCGGCGCTGCATGGCGACGAACAGGTTAAAATCTGGCGGCGCAGCTTTGACGTGCCGCCGCCGCCGCTGGAGGCGGGCAGCGCGTTCGATTTATCACAGGATCGCCGCTATGCTGGGATAGCCATTCCCAATACCGAAAGCCTGAAGGATACGATTGCCCGTGTGCTCCCCTATTGGGAAAGCCGCATCGCGCCCGAACTGAAAGCTGGAAAGCGTGTGCTCATCTCGGCGCATGGCAATAGTTTGCGGGCGCTGGTCAAACATTTGTCGGGCATATCGGATGCCGACATCACGGGGCTGGAGATTCCGACCGGCCAGCCCATAGTCTATGATCTGACCGACGATTTGACGGCGACTGATCGCTATTATTTGTCGGATCGTTAAAAATTGCCGCTGCCTAAAAGCTCCCGCTGATGGTCAGCGCCCCGAACAGATAGATGTTGCGGATTTGCCGTTCGCGAAACGCAATCGGCCCGTCACGGCGATTAACAGAGGTGTCGCGCACGATGAGGTCGGATGTGCTGAGCAAATTGCGCAAGGACAGCCGGACGGTCAGGCCCATTACGTCCTTATGCTCGGCATAGACGACCACGAACGGGCGGGTGAGCGTCTGATGGGAAAACTGGTCGAGCCGGAACAATGGTCCCTGTCTCGTGTCGCTGATATTCGCGCCCCAGGCGATGGGGCTGTTCGGAATGTCGTGACGCAGGTCGATCTGCCATGTCCTCACCAGATCATTGCTGATGCGGCGGTGGGTGCCCGTCACCGGGTCGAGCACGCTTGATTTGCGGAACTCGGCTGTGGCATCGATGCGGCCGCCGCGCCAGCCGATGCCATCGAGGTTGAAAGTGCCGCGCGCGCTTACGCCATAGCGCGTGGCGCGGGGTAGATTGCCGACACCTTCGGTGGTTGAGCTGATCGGAATACGATCGACAATATCGCTGATCCGTTCGCCATATCCGCCCAGCGTCAGTGAGCCGACGGTGCCCAGGCTGCGGATGATTTCCGCTTCTGCCCGCCAGGCCTGTTCGGGGACCAGATTGACGTTGCCGATTTTGGCATTCTGGTTGATAAGATCAACCGCCGTGGCAAAGTCTTCAAACCGCAATTGGCCAACGCGGCGGCGTATTTCGGCATTGATGGTGAGGCGCGGGTTTGCGGCCCAACTTAATGCCAGCGCCCCTTTAGGCCGGATGAAACTGCGCGATAGGCCGCCTGCGCTGCGCTGGCGGATATGGCTATATTCGCCGCCCAGCGTCGCCTGTAACGACATGCCTGCCGCCAATGACGCGGTGCGCGTGATGAGCGCCTCGGCGCGACGTTCATCAATAAAGGTGGTGCTGCCGGGCAGGGGAACAGCGGCATAGCTGCCATCGGGGAGAAGCGTATCCAGACTTGAGACTACGTCGGCAAAATTATACGCGCCTTCGATCGAAAACTGCCAGCCGCCGCGCGACGTTTGCCAGCCATATTCGCTGCGTAACACTGATTCACCTTCATCGGCGCTCTGGGTGAAGCGATCGCCGATGGCGACAGAGCCGGGCGCGCGGTTCAACAGGCGGAAAGTCTCGACAGTGGGGTCTCTCGAAAAACGTTGCAGCGCGATCAGTTTGAGCCGACCAGGCCCCAGAGCGAAGGCGTAATCACCGCCGCCCTCAATCCCCCATGCCTCGGAATCGCTGCGAAAGCTCTCATCGCGCACCGCGCCGCTCACCGCGCCGGTTGCCACCGCATCCTGCCTGATCAGGTACAGGTCAAACTGTCCAGACAGGTTGAGGTTGAGGATCGACCCGTCGGTCCATTCGCGGTGGAGCGTGCCAGCCAGACGCGGTGTGTCGCGATGAAAGCTATCAAACTCGTCACGCGTCAACAAAATGGTGCCTGCGGCGTCGGTGACAATTTCCGGCCCGCGCCCGCCACGGCGCAGGCCATCATTGTTTGACAGGCTGAGCGTGAAGTCGCTCGCCCCGATCCGCCCGCTGGCGGATAGGCTGCCGGTAAAAATCTGGTCCTCGATATTGCGACGCTGTTGCCCCTCCCACCTAAATTGCACCCGAACCGCGCTGGAGTGGACAATGACATTAGCAACGCGGCCCGTGAGGCCGGGGATGCCGAGCCGCGCGCCGTCGGTCAGCTCGATCCGCACCACGGCGGTCGCAGAGATTTGCCGCAGCGCTGTGCTTGCATCATTCGATTTGCCGGCCACGCGCTGTCCATTGACCAGCACATTCTGGCTGGCCTGACCAATGCCGCGATCATCGCTGGTTTCGGACAGCGCAAAGTCAGGGATATGTTCGACCATGTCGAGCGCGGTGCGCGGGCTGAAACGTGCAAAGTCAGCAGGGGTATAGGTGATGGTTTCGGTGCCGGAGGGCTGCTGCGCATCCGGTGCGACCGCTTGCGCGTATGCAGGAACTACAACCATAAAGGATGCAAGGATAGCGGCGATGGCACAGGATGTGCGCAGGTGTTTGCGAGGGGGGAGCATGTAAGGCGTATAACGAAATTACAATTACCCGCAAGTAAAGGCGCGGCGGCGTATTTTGGATTATTATGTCCGAAATGGCGGAAAAGCGTATGTGAACTGACTAGAGATGATTACCTAGGTAATCGCGGAGCAGGTCATTTATAGCTGTTTTGGAACGTGTTCGGGCATCAACGCGTTTGACTATGACTGCGCAGGAAAGACTGGGCCCCGGGGTTCCGTCGGGTAGCGCTTTGCCGGGTAGGCTGCCTGGCACGACCACCGAATAAGCGGGGACACGGCCGACAAAAATCTCGCCCGTGGTGCGGTCGATAATCTTGGTCGAGGCGGTGATGAACACGCCCATGGCAACGACACATCCTTCTTCGACGATCACGCCTTCGACGATCTCGCTGCGTGCGCCGATGAAACAATTATCGCCGATGATGGTGGGGTTTGCCTGTAATGGTTCCAGCACTCCGCCTATCCCTGTGCCGGCCGAGATGTGGCAATGTTTGCCAACCTGTGCACAGCTTCCGACCGATGCCCAAGTGTCGATCATCGTTCCTTCATCGATATAGGCACCAAGGTTGACAAAGCTCGGCATCAAAACGACGTCCTTGCCGATATATGCGCCGCGCCGGACGATGCTGCCGGGAACGCAGCGGAAACCAGCGGCGCGAAAGCGGCTTTCGTCCCATCCGTCAAACTTTGATGGCACCTTGTCCCACCAATGGGTGCCGCCCGGGGCACCGGGAATCATTGCCATATCATTGAGTCGGAACGATAGCAGCACCGCTTTTTTGAGCCATTGATTGACGCGCCAGCCACCCGCTCCGTCTGGCTCGGCGACGCGCAAACTGCCATCATCGAGCCCAGCCAGTGTCTGTCCGACAGCATCCCTGACCGCGCCTTGTGTCGACGTGTCTATCGCTGCGAGCGCATCCCATCCTGCTTCGACGGCGGCGATGAGGGTAAGGTCGGCTGTCATAGTGATGCTTTCATTCGATGCATGGACGTGGCCCAATGCCATAAGCTGGCCGCGCTTTGGGTCAATCATTAACACTTGCGCAAGGGCGGTGGCACAGTATCACCCATCGTCAGATCTGGGACAAGAGAGAGAAATATGCAGAGTCACCATAGACATCGTGCGGAGACACGAAATTACACTGTGCGCTGGTGCGGCATTTCGCTTACTATTATTGCAGCATTGACACTGGCCGCGTGCGGGGGCGCTGGCGGCGCAGGGCCGATTTCATCGCCGCCACCAACGCCTGCTCCGACACCTACACCCACTCCGACGCCCACTCCAACCTCTTTCAATACGGCGGAATTTCGCCGTTCGGATGGCGCGCCCTTTCATGGTGCCGTCACCGCATGGACAGCGGGGGCAACGGGGCAAGGGGTCACTATTGGTGTGATAGACAGCGGCGCGGCGGCGGGCAGTTCGGAGTTTGCCGGGCGCATTCACCCAATGTCTGCGGACGTTGCTGGCGGCAATCGCGGCTTTGATACGAACGAGGATAATCACGGCACCAATGTTGCAGTGATTGCGCTCGGCGCACGCAACGATAGCGGGACTTTGGGGATCGCTTTTGATGCGACGCTGCTGGCGTTGCGCGCCGACCGGCCGGGCAGCTGCACCGACACCAGTGTTCCGGTTGACGAACAGGGATGCAGTTTCACCGACACCGCCATCGCTGCCGGCGTTGATCGGGCTATCGCGGCGGGTGCACGCGTCATCAATATCTCGCTCGGAGGTTCGCCGCCGAATTTTACGTTGCGCCAAGCGGTCGGGCGCGCAACGGCGGCTGGGATTATCATCGTCGTATCGTCGGGGAATGATGGCGATAGCACCGACCCAGACCTTGACCCAACCCAGCCCGACCTGTTTGCGTCGGGATTGCAGCAGGTCGGTAACGGCCTTGTCATCATTGCCGGATCGAACGATGCACAAGGGGCTGCGTCAGATTTCGCTAACAAGGCGGGGGATTTTGCCAACGCCTATCTGACCGCCTTTGGCGAAAATGTCTGCTGTGACTATAATGCTGACGGGACAATTCGCACCGAGTCCCGGCCCAGCGGCAATGTTATTTTTGGCATCAGCGGAACGTCTTTCTCGGCCCCGCAAATAGCGGGCGCGGCGGCGCTATTGGCACAGGCATTTCCGAATCTGACGGGGGCGCAGATTGTCACCCTGTTGCTGAACAGCGCCACTGATTCGGGCGACCCCGGCACTGACAGGATATTCGGGCGCGGCATTCTTTCGATCAGCCGCGCCTTTGCGCCGCAAGGGACAACGACGTTAGCGGGCACGAGTGTAGCGGTTTCGCTGGAGGCACCCATTGGCAGCACATCGGGGCCGATGGGCGATGCGGGGCAGCGGGGCGGAGCGAGCGCGGTCATTTTGGATGGCTATGCGCGTGCCTATAGTGCCGACCTTGGGCAGTTGATGGCGGCGGCGGGTCAGCAGCCTTTGCTGGCCCCCGCGCTGGCGGGGCGGATGCGAAACTTGCGCGCGGGCAATGCGGCGACCAGTATATCACTCTCGCTATTGCCCAGTCGCGATACAGCGCTGTCGCAGCCCTTGGCATTGAATGGCCATGATGCGGATCGCGCGCGGCTATTGGCGGGCAGCGTCATCACACGCCTATCGCCGGACCGTCAAATCGGCTTTGCGATTGAGCGCGGTAGTGACGGCCTCGTGGCGAGCATGGCTGGGCGGCCCGGCCACGCCTTTCTGGTCGCGGAGGACAGCGATAGCCTACGGCTGATCGGGGCCTATGGCGGCTTTGGTTCGGCCGTTCGGCAATCGCTGGGGCGTGGTGTGTCGCTGACGCTCGCGGCGGAGCGGGGTCAAATTGGCGCACTGCGCACTGGCGGCAGGTTGCTTGATGCCCAAGGCTTTGACCGCGCCACAGGCTATGACCGGGTCAGCGCCGCGCTCGATGGACGCTGGGGGGCGCTGCGCACCAGCCTGTCGCTAAGCCAGATGAACGAGGATGCGACGCTGCTCGGCGCACGGCTGACCCCAGGTTTTGCTGGCGGTGCGCGCACCCTGTTTTTCGATTCGCAGGCGGGCCTAAGCCTTGGTGGCGGCTGGTCGCTCGGCGCACAGTGGCGCGAAGGGCAAACTTGGGCGGGGGCTGGCGGTTTGGTGGCGGGCGGCGCGCCGCTGCACTCACGCAGTTGGGCGTTCGATGTTGCCAAAGTCGCGTTGCTATCCGCCAATGATCGGCTTTCGCTACGGCTTGGACAACCGCTGCGGGTGACCAGCGGCACATTGTTGCTCAACGTCCCCGTCGCATATGATTATGCAACGCGGACCGCTACATCAGGGCAGGTTGCGCTCATCCTCGCGCCGCTGGGACGCGAGCGCGTAATAGAGGCGGCATGGGCGGCGCCGCTATTTGGCGGAGATATGTCGCTCAACGCATTTTGGCGGACACAGCCAGGGCATTTTGCCGATGCGCCCGATGATGTTGGCGCGGCTATCCGCTTCGCACTGGGGTTTTAGGATAGTGCCGAGCCTATCCGCCCGCATCCTCACCTTCGTGCTTAAAACCACCAAGATCGCGCTTAAGCAATTTTCGGGTGGGCCGGGGATGATGAAGGTGATCGCCGCCGCAAGAGCTGCGCCTTTGCCCGTGCCGACCGCAAAGATGCACCGCCGCCTAGATGTGCGCGTTGAGCAATTTGAGGGCCGCAGCGTCTGGCACATAGCCCCAAAGGACAGCCCCCCGCGCGGGAACCTGCTCTATTTCCACGGCGGCGGCTATGTGTTTTCGGCGGCCCCGCCACATTGGTCGAGTCTTGCAGAGCTGGTGGAAAAGCACGGCATTGCTGTCACCGCGCCGCTTTATCCTCTCGCCCCCGAATCGTGTGCAGAGGATGTCACCGACTGGGCGCTCGACTATTACAGCCATTATATCGCGGGCCATGCTGGGCCGTTCGTCATGGGCGGCGATAGTGCTGGCGGCGGCCTGACGGCAGCGACAACAATGGCGGCGCGCGACGCGGGTTTGCGGCTTCCTGATGGGCTACTGCTTATTTGTCCATGGCTTGATGCTAGCGGCAGTCACCCCGACCAGCCAGCCATTGAACCGCGCGATTGCATTTTGCGCATACAGGGCATCCGCGATGCGGGCGCTCTCTATGCCCGCGACCTTCCGATTGATGATCCGCGCGTCAGCCCGATTCACGGGCGATGGGCCGACCTGCCGCCGGTCATGATGTTTGGCGGGGGCAATGACATCCTCGTCACCGACGCCCGCACGCTAAAAACCAAGCTGCCAAGCGCGGAATATGAGGAAAAGGCGGGTCTGATGCATATCTGGCCGCTGCTTCCGATTTCTGAAGCAAGGGCGGCGCGCGATACCATTGGCCGATGGATTGCCGCCCAGTAACTTAGGGGGCACCATTGACGCCTGCCCGCATGAGCGCTAGGGCGCGCTCGCTTGATTGAGGAGTGACCCATGGGTTACCCCACGATTCGGTAGCAACATATTGCCTGAACACTGCTTCAAGCTGGACATAAAGACCGGAGCCTCTGTGCTATCCGGCGCTTTTTGCGTTTTGCGGGTCCACCCGTGGAACAGACCAGCGGCAAGCAGAGTAACCAGCTATTAGGTGAAGACTTCATGCCTACGATCAATCAGCTCGTCCGTAAGGGGCGGGTGCCGCAAAAGACTAAGTCAAAGGTCCCGGCGATGGAGGCCAACCCGCAAAAACGCGGCGTTTGCACTCGCGTCTATACCACGACCCCGAAAAAGCCGAACTCCGCGCTTCGCAAAGTGGCCAAAGTTCGCCTGACCAATGCGCGCGAGGTTATCACCTATATTCCAGGTGAGGGCCATAACCTGCAGGAGCACAGCGTCGTGCTGATCCGTGGTGGGCGCGTCCGCGACCTTCCCGGTGTGCGCTACCATGTGCTGCGCGGTGTTCTCGACACGCAGGGTGTCAAGGATCGCAAGCAAAGCCGTTCGAAATACGGCGCCAAGCGTCCTAAGTAATTGGCTGGGTAAGGAGACCTTAAAATGGCACGTCGTCGTCGCCCTGAAAAACGGGTTATTCTGCCTGATCCCAAATTTGGGGATGAGGTTCTTTCAAAATTCATGAACAGCGTGATGCTGGACGGCAAGAAGGCTACGGCTGAAAGCATCGTCTATACAGCGCTCGACACCGTTGAGGCCAAAGCGAAGAAAGAGCCAATCGGCATTTTTCATGACGCGCTCAACAACGTCAAGCCGGGCATTGAGGTCCGCAGCCGCCGCGTCGGCGGGGCCACCTATCAGGTGCCCGTCGAAGTGCGTCACGAACGCGCACAGGCGCTGGCTATCCGCTGGCTCATCACTGCTGCGCGCAATCGCAGCGAGCCAACCATGGCTGGCCGCCTGTCGGGCGAGCTGCTTGATGCCGCGAATAACCGTGGCAGCGCGGTTAAAAAGCGCGAAGATACGCACCGCATGGCCGAAGCCAACCGCGCCTTCTCGCATTATCGTTGGTAAGTATATAGCGGCGGGGATGTTTAATATTCCCGCCCACACCGTTCGCCCTGAGCTAGTCGACGGGCTGCTTTCTCTTCGGAGAAAGTGAAGGACAGGGCCTCGTGGGTCCATCCAGAGCGGAGTTGAGATAGCCTTCAACCGCCGTAACATCCGGCATCGGAGTAATGATCATGGCCCGTAGCCATCCGCTGAACATGTATCGCAACATCGGTATCATGGCGCACATCGACGCTGGTAAAACCACGACGACCGAGCGCATCCTCTATTACACCGGAAAGTCGTATAAGATCGGCGAAGTCCATGACGGCGCCGCAACGATGGACTGGATGGAGCAAGAGCAAGAGCGCGGAATCACGATCACGTCCGCAGCGACGACATGTTTTTGGAACGACCACCGCATCAACATCATCGACACACCGGGCCACGTTGACTTCACGATTGAAGTCGAACGTAGCTTGCGCGTGCTTGACGGCGCGGTTGCCTGTTTCGACGGCGTCGCGGGGGTCGAGCCACAATCGGAAACTGTATGGCGTCAGGCCGACCGTTATGGCGTGCCGCGCATGTGCTTTATCAACAAACTTGACCGTACCGGTGCCAATTTTGAATATTGTGTCCAGTCGATTATCGACCGGCTCGGCGCGCGTCCTGCGGTGCTTTATATCCCCATCGGCATCGAAGCCGAGCTGAAGGGCTTGGTTGATCTGGTCGAACAGCGCGCGGTCATCTGGAAGGATGAGGCACTGGGCGCAGAGTTTTTCTACGAAGATATACCCGCTGATCTGGTCGCCAAGGCTGCGGAATACCGCACCAACCTCATCGAAATGGCGGTTGAGCAAGACGATGATGTGATGACAGCCTATCTTGAGGGCAATGAACCCGATGTGGCGACACTTAAACGCCTGATCCGCAAGGGCACGCTGGCCCATGCGTTCGTTCCCGTCGTTTGCGGCAGCGCGTTCAAGAATAAGGGCGTTCAGCCGCTGCTCGACGCGGTGGTCGATTATCTGCCCTCGCCGCTTGATATTAAGGATGTTCAGGGGCTGAAGCTCGACGGCGAAACGCCCGATTCGCGCCCCGCGACCGACGACGCGCCGCTGTCGCTGCTGGCGTTCAAGATTATGAACGATCCGTTCGTTGGTTCGCTGACCTTTGCCCGCATCTATTCGGGGACCTTGACCAAGGGCACCTATTTGAACTCGGTCAAGGATAAGAAGGAAAAAGTTGGCCGCATGTTGCTCATGCACGCCAACAGCCGCGAAGACATTGACGAAGCCTTTGCGGGCGACATCGTTGCGCTGGCGGGCCTCAAGGAAACAACGACGGGCGATACGCTGTGCGCTACCAATGCGCCGATCATCCTAGAGCGTATGGTATTCCCTGATCCGGTGATCGAACTGTCGGTGGAACCAAAGACCAAGGCTGATCAGGAACGGATGGGTATCGCGCTCAACCGTCTGGCGGCCGAAGATCCGTCTTTCCGTGTTTCGACCGACCATGAATCGGGCCAGACGATCATCAAGGGGATGGGCGAGCTACACCTCGACATCTTGGTTGATCGTATGCGCCGCGAGTTCAAGGTCGAGGCCAATGTCGGAGCGCCGCAGGTGGCGTACCGCGAAAGCCTCGCGAAAAAGGTCGATGTTGACTATACCCACAAGAAGCAGTCGGGTGGTTCGGGTCAGTTTGGCCGCGTTAAGATTACGGTTTCGCCGGGCGAGCGCGGTAGTGGCATCACCTTTATCGACGAAGTGAAGGGCGGCAATATTCCGCGTGAATATATTCCGTCGGTCGAAAAGGGCATGCGCGAATCGGCCGAAAATGGCCATATGATTGGCTTCCCGATCATCGACTTCGAAATTCGCCTGACCGATGGTGCCTATCATGACGTCGATTCATCGGCGCTGGCGTTTGAAATTGCGGGCCGCGCAGCGATGCGCGAAGTCGCTGCCAAGGCAGGCATCAAGCTGCTGGAACCTGTGATGAAGGTCGAGGTTGTCAGCCCTGAGGAATATCTGGGTGATGTCATCGGCGACATGAACTCACGTCGCGGTCAGATTCAGGGCACCGACACACGCGGTAACGCCCAGATGGTCGAGGCGATGGTGCCGCTGGCCAACATGTTTGGCTATGTTAATCAGCTGCGTTCCTTCACCCAAGGACGGGCAAATTACTCGATGCAATTCTCGCATTACGAAGAAGTGCCGCAAAACGTGGCGGACGAGGTTAAAGCTAAGCTTGCTTGACCGGAAAAGAACGACTAAGGGCGGCGCCTGATTCATGAGGCTTTCGTTCCGACTGAACTAACAACCATTTGTTTTTGAGGAAGACCCAGCAATGGCAAAGGCAAAATTTGAGCGGAACAAGCCGCACTGCAACATCGGCACCATCGGTCACGTTGACCATGGTAAGACTTCGCTGACCGCCGCGATCACCAAAGTGCTCGCCGAAACCACAGGCGGCGTTGCTGTCGATTTCGCAAATATCGATAAAGCACCTGAAGAGCGTGAGCGCGGTATTACGATTTCGACCGCCCACGTTGAATATGAAACCGAAGCGCGCCACTATGCGCACGTCGATTGCCCAGGCCACGCCGACTATGTGAAAAACATGATCACCGGCGCAGCACAGATGGACGGTGCTATCCTCGTCGTTTCGGCGACCGACGGCCCGATGCCACAGACCAAAGAGCACATCCTGCTTGCCAAGCAGGTTGGCGTCCCCACCATGGTCGTGTTCATGAACAAGGTTGACCTTGTCGATGATGACGAAATCCTTGAGCTGGTCGAAATGGAAATCCGCGAAGAATTGTCCAAGCGCGATTATGACGGCGACAATATCCCTATCATCCGTGGTTCGGCGACGTGCGCACTGAGCGGTAGCGACGACAAGATGGGCCGTGACGCCATTCTTGAGCTGATGAAGGCTGTTGATACTTGGATCCCTCAACCAGAGCGCCCAGTTAACCTGCCATTCCTGATGCCAATCGAGGATGTGTTCTCGATCTCGGGTCGCGGTACCGTGGTGACCGGCCGCATCGAAACAGGCGTGGTCAATGTTGGCGACGAAATCGAAATCGTCGGCCTCAAGGACACGGCGAAAACGGTTTGCACCGGCGTTGAAATGTTCCGCAAGCTGCTCGATCGCGGTGAAGCCGGTGACAATGTCGGCGCGCTGCTGCGCGGTACCAAGCGTGAAGACGTCGAGCGTGGTCAGGTTTTGGCCAAGCCGGGCTCGATCACCCCGCACACCGAATTTAACGCAGAAGTTTACGTGCTGTCGAAGGACGAAGGTGGCCGTCACACGCCATTCTTCAACAATTATCGCCCACAATTCTATTTCCGCACGACCGACGTGACCGGCGAAGTGATTTTGCCAGAAGGCACGGAAATGATCATGCCCGGCGACAATGTCACCATCGGTGTCAAACTGATTGCCCCTATCGCGATGGACCCTGGTTTGCGCTTCGCTATTCGCGAAGGTGGCCGTACCGTCGGTGCAGGGGTTGTCGGCGCGATATCAAAGTAATATAGGCTCCCCAACGTCGCTCGATTCGCATGATTCGGGTGGCTTGGTTATCTGCCAAAACATCGTGAAGCGGGCTTCCCGGCATCGGTCGCAAGACTAGTCGGGTCGCTCCTTTGTGTTGCAAGGCACGGCTCTTTCGCATCGTTATTGGGATTTTGGCTTAGCTCATGGAAACGCAGAATATCCGTATTCGCCTCAAGGCATTCGACCATCGGGTGCTTGATCAGGCTACCAATGAGATTGCGGATACCGCGCGCCGCACGGGTGCGTTGATCCGTGGCCCAATCCCAATGCCGACGCGCATTGAAAAATTCACCGTGAACCGCGGTCCGCACGTCGATAAAAAATCGCGTGAACAGTTCGAGGTTCGCACCCATAAACGGTTGCTCGACATCGTGCAGCCAACGCCGCAAACGGTCGATGCTTTGATGAAGCTCGACTTGGCTGCTGGCGTTAATGTGGAAATACGACTGGCTTAACCACCAGTTTGCGATAGCGGCGCTGAGCTTTGTTCAGTGAAGCTGTCGGGAGATACCGCCGGAGCGTCGCTTCGGGCTGCGTCCCCCGTCTCGCTTGACCCTTTTGGGCCCAAGCAAATCAGCCCGGACGGGGCGATGCATGACAATTTGGGCTGGAGGGTCTCCATCGAAACCTGTTTCGATGGAGACCCGCACGCCCCCGAAATGGTTCGGGGGCCTCTGTTAGGAGCAAAGATCATGCGCACTGGCGTGATCGCCAAAAAAATGGGAATGACCCGTCTTTTTCAAGACGACGGCCGTCATGTACCCGTTACCGTCCTTGCCCTTGAGGGGTGTCAGGTCGTGGGTCAGCGTAATGCAGAGACCGACGGCTATGTCGCACTTCAACTCGGCGCCGGGACGGCCAAGGCGAAAAATGTAGCAAAGCCGCAGCGCGGCGCCTTTGGCAAAGCCGAAGTCGAGCCAAAGGCAAAGGTTGTCGAGTTCCGCGTGTCCGATGACGCGCTGGTTGACGTTGGCACCGAAATTTCTGCCGATCATTTTGTGGTTGGCCAGATTGTCGATGTGCAGGGCGTTACGCAGGGCAAGGGCTTTGCCGGTGCGATGAAGCGCTGGGGTTTCGGCGGTATGCGCGCAACGCATGGTGTCTCTATCTCTCACCGCGCCCATGGTTCGACCGGGCAACGTCAAGATCCTGGCCGCGTTTTCAAGAACAAGAAAATGGCGGGTCATATGGGTGCGCGCAATCGCACGCAGCAAAATCTCGAAATAGTTCGCACCGATGCGGAGCGCGGCCTGCTGTTCGTCAAGGGATCGGTCCCCGGCTCCAAAGGCGGCTGGCTGTTGGTTCGCGACGCGGTGAAGGTCGCCGCCCATGCCGATGCGCCTTACCCGGCTGCGCCGAAACTGGCGAAACCCGCTGCCGTTCCTGTTGAAGTTCAGGTCGAAGCCGCTCCTGCGGTTGACGCCGCCGAAAATACGGAAGGCTGAGCGTCATGAAGATCAAGATTCAAACGCTCGACGGCAAAGCAGCAAAGGGCGACGTTGAACTTAACGACGCCGTGTTCGACGTTGATCCGCGCGCTGACATTTTGCACCGCGTTGTCACATGGCAACTCGAAAAGCGTCGTGGCCCAGCCCGTGCCACCCGCGAACGCAGTGATGTTAATCGCACGGGTAAGAAGTTTGGCAAGCAAAAGGGTGGCGGCACCGCCCGTCACGGCAACCGCCGCGCGCCGATTTTTATCGGTGGTGGTAAGGCGCACGGTGCCCGCGCCCGCACCTTTGGCCACTCGCTCAACAAAAAGGTTCGCAACCTTGGCCTCAAAATGGCGCTATCGTCAAAAGCCAAGAGCGGACATTTGGTCATCATCGACAATCTCGATGTAGCAGGCGGCAAGACGCAGACTCTCGTCGGTCAATTAGCAAAGCTTGGGTTTAACCGCGCTTTGTTCATCGACGGCGCGGCTACGAACGTCAGCTTTGCGCACGCATCGTCCAATATCGGTGGAATTAACCTGCTGCCGGCTATTGGTGCCAATGTTTATGACATTTTGAAACATGACACGCTGGTGCTGACCCGCGCTGCGGTCGAAGCGCTGGAGGCCCGCTGCAATGGCTAAGGCAAAAACAGCAATAGACACGCGTCACTATGACGTTGTGCTCTCCCCGGTCATTACCGAAAAATCGACCATGCTTTCCGAGCATAATGCGGCGCGGAGATTTGGGCTTGCTCATTTGCGCTTACCCTTCTTATCGGCAGCAT
>JBBTFY010000037.1:0-8595 GCA_038041635.1 Pseudomonadota bacterium | reverse complement strand
TGTAAGGCGCAGGCGGCCGTTGTTTCCCCCGCGCGTTGTATCAACCAACCCCGCTAGGCTTGCCTAGGGGAAGGGCAAAGAAAGCCGCAAATCCACTCCCCCCTATAAGCAGGGGAGCGGGAGAGGTGGCATGCGCAGCATGACGCAGAGGGCATGGCACTGCACGCCCCCCCTCCAATATCTAGCGGCTAATGCCTTGGATGGTCCCTTCCCCCGGCAAAGAAGGGTTTTTCAAGGAATGGCGGAAATAAAGGCTTCCTTGGTGTCAACTTTGTCAACTTTGACCGCATATTTAGTCACACAAAGGCGCTGACCGCCTCGATAAAGCGAATTACTGAAATCGGTTTCGAGACGTAGGATTCCGCGCCCGCATCGCGGATGCGTTTTTCATCATCGCGCCCGGCATAAGCGGTGACCGCCATGATTGGGATATGCGACAAAGTCTCGTCGCGTTTAAGCTCGGCGATCAGGTCCATTCCGCTGACGTGCGGCAATTGTATATCCATGATGATGAGGTCGGGGCGAATCGCCGCCGCCTTTTCCATCACGTCACGGCCATCGCGCACCGGCTCGGCGCGATAGCCATGGGCCATCAACAGGTCACAAAACAGTCGCAGATTCAGTTCATTGTCTTCGACAACCATCACGCATTTTGCGTCCTCCATGATGGTCAAATCCCCTGCCGTAGTTCGGCGGCCCTTGCCGTGCGACGCCTATTAGGCCAAGGGAGCGGCCTAGACAATGGACTGATGACCATCTTGCTCACGCCCTCCTCTCCTGTCCGCGACTCGGCGGCACTATTGCTCGACGCGCTTGTGTGGATATTGTCCGATGGGGATCGCGCGCGGCGTTTGCTGGCGCTGACGGGGCTGGGGCCTGATGACTTACGGCTACGCGCTGGGGATAGTGCAACGCTTGTCGCGATAGGGCGTTTTCTTGGCGATTATGAGCGCGACCTTGTGGCCTGTGCCGCTGCGCTCGATAGTGCGCCGTCGGCCTTGATTATGGCCACGCAGACCTTGGCAGGAGAGTTGGCGGCAGGAGAGCTTGGGTCTGGAGAGTTTGAATGAGCCGCCCGCTGCTCATCAGCGATTGCGACGAAGTGTTGCTGCATATGGTCGTGCCTTTTTCGGAATGGCTCGATGAGGCGCATCATATCCATTTCGACCTTGATTCGGGCGAGTTTGTCGATGCGCTCCGCCACAAGGCTAGCGGACTGGTGGTCGAACATACCCATGTCTGGCCGCTGCTCAGGGGCTTTTTTGAAACCGAAATGCACCGGCAACAGCCGATTTTGGGCGCAGTAGAGGCGATGCATGCCATCGGCGAACATGCCGACATCGTGGTGTTGACCAACCTTGTCGACGAGGAACGCGAAGCCCGCGCGGCACAGTTACGGCGCATCGGCATCGACTGCCCTGTTTATACTAACCAAGGCGGCAAGGGCGCGCTGATGGCCAGTATCATCGCCGACTATAACCCCAGCGTCACGGCGTTTGTCGATGATCTGGCACACCAGCACGCCTCTGTAGCCAAACATATGCCCGATGTGTGGCGGCTCCATATGATTGGTGAACCCCGGGTTGCGCGCAACATCGGTGCCGCCACTGCCGCCCATGCCCGGATTGACGATTGGGCCAGCGCCACACCATGGCTGGTTGAACGACTAACCAGCGGCATATCTGCCCCGAAAGAATATGAGGAACTGACCCGATGACCGACACCGCCGAACACCGCCTAGCCGATGCGGGCCACATACTTCCCGTCGCTGCTGCGCCGATTGCGGCCTATGTGCCGGCGGTGCGGTCGGGCAATTTGCTCTATATTTCAGGGCAGATTTCCTTTGCCCCCGACGGCAGTATCATCACAGGGCGATTGGGCGATACCCTCGATACCGCAGCGGGCAAGGCGGCGGCACAGCGCTGCGGGCTGATGCTGATTGCGCAGTTAAAGGCCGCGCTGGGCGATCTGTCACGGGTCACACGCATCGTCAAACTCGGCGTATTTGTCACCTCGGCCCCCGACTTTACCGCCCAACCCGAAGTCGCCAACGGCGCATCCGAATTGATGGTGCTGGCCTTTGGCGAAGCGGGCCGCCATGCCCGCAGCGCGGTTGGCGTGCCAGCATTACCGCGCGGCGCAGCGGTTGAGGTCGATGCGATTGTCGAGGTTGCGGACTGACACCATATTATATTCCGTTCGCCCTGAGCTTGTCGAAGGGCTGTCCTTAATTTCTCGACTAAAGGGGAAAGACAGTGCTTCGACAGGCTCAGCACGAACGGCTCAATCAGACATCTGGCCAAAATGGCTGATTCGGATCCGCCGCTAATCGCCCGCGTCGCGCCGGGAGTTTCATCCATCCCCCGCGATGACTGGGACAGGCTGGCGGGGGACGGTGATCCATTTTTAAGTCATGATTTCCTCTCGCTGCTCGAAATATCAGGCAGTGTGGGGCCGGGTACGGGATGGCAGGCAGCGCCCATCCTCATTGATGGTTCTGACGGCAAGCCCATTGCCGCCGCTCCAGCCTATATCAAGGGGCACAGCCAAGGCGAATATGTGTTCGACCAAGGCTGGGCCGATGCGTGGGCGCGTGCGGGCGGCGATTATTACCCAAAACTGCAAATCGCTGTGCCGTTCACGCCCGTGCCGGGGCGACGCCTGCTGTTCAATGATGTGGGACAGGCTGCGGCACTGATAGCGGCTATTGAGGCACTGGCAGGGCAGAATGGGCTGTCCTCGGCGCACGTGACCTTTGTCGCTCCTGAACAAGTAGGCTATTTCCGTGATGCAGGGTGGCTGATCCGCCGTGACAGCCAATTTCACTGGTTTAACCGTGGCTATGCTGATTTCGAATCATTCCTCGCCACACTTTCGTCCCGCAAACGCAAGGCGATTCGCAAGGAACGCGCTACGGCCAATGCGGCGGCAGACATAATCTTGCTGACCGGCGAAGCGATCCGGCCGGAGCATTGGGACATTCTATGGGCCTGTTATCAGGATACGGGTGCGCGCAAATGGGGGCGGCCCTATCTTACCCGCGCGGCGTTCGACATGATGGGCAAACAAATGGCGGATCGCATCCTGCTCGTCATCGCTTCTGACCGGACGAGCGGGTTGCCAGTTGCGGCGGCGCTTAATTTCATTGGAACGGACGCGCTCTATGGGCGCTATTGGGGGTGCCTAGCCGACATTCCCTGTCTGCATTTTGAGCTATGCTATTACAGGGCTATTGATTTTGCCATTGCGCATGGGCTTGTCCGGGTCGAAGCGGGCGCGCAAGGGGCGCACAAAATCGCGCGCGGCTATGAACCCGTAGCAACCTGGTCGGCGCATTATATCCCGCACCCTGGCTTTCGCGCCGCTATCGCCGACTTTCTGTCGCACGAACATGTCGCGGCGCAGCAGGAGGGTGAGTGGCTGGCGGGGCTCACACCGTTTCGCAAGAATTAGAAGTTTAGAGCCTTTTCAAGTCAGATGGAAACATCTGACGGCTCGGAAAAGGCGGAAAGCTGGTAAAAGTGAGTCTGTATCGATTCAATCTGAAGCGAACAGACTCTACGCGACGCGGCGCATATCAACGGGAGCCGCGCCCAATGTCGTTATCCATGCGCGCGCCTGACGCTGCGCCTCGGCAATTTCTTCACGGCTCATTTCGCCTGCAATTTCGGTGCGCAGTAAACTACCTTCACGCATGCCCGCCAAAGAGGCCAGATTGAACCATTTATGCGCTTCGACCATGTCGATGGATACACCGTCGGTCCCCGTGGAATAGGCCACGCCAAGCTCAAAATAGGCTTCGGCTTTGCCCTTTGCGGCGGCGGCCATATTGTCGCCGAATGTTTTTGTGGCCGCTGATAAACTGGTTCCCATGATGAGAGTCCCCTGTTGGGGAGCTTCATGCTCCCGTTAGAGCCCACAATCGTTTGACATGGTCAACAAATGGTTAACGGCGGCAAAGCATTTATGCGGCAGCGATATTGTCGATCAATCTGGTCGTGCCAATGCGCGCTGCCGCAAACAGGCGCGCACTGGGCCGCGCGTCCTCCAGCACGGCCAATGTGGTGCCGTCGCGCAGCTCCAGATAATCAACCGAAGAAAATCCCGCAGACAGGATGGCAGCCCTAGCTTCGTCTAATATGGCGGCCACATTGGCACCGTTGGCCATTGCGGCCACTGCGCCGCGCATGGTTTGTGGCAAAATGGCCGCTGCCTTGCGATCATCGGCCGAAAGATAGGCGTTGCGCGACGATAGAGCGAGGCCATCGGCTTCGCGGACTGTCGGCACACCGATAATTTCCAAGTCGAAATCCAGGTCGCTCGCCATGCGACGGATAATCGCCAGTTGCTGCCAATCCTTTTCGCCAAATAGCGCGACTTCGGGCCGCACCTGATTGAATAATTTGGCGACGACGGTGGCGACGCCATCAAAATGGCCCGGCCGCGCTGCGCCGCAAAGCATGGTGTCGAGGCCCGTCACGCCTATCTGTGTGGCATGCCCCCTAGGATACATGACCGTGACATCGGGTGCCCACACTAATGCCACGCCTTCGCCCGCCAGCATAGCCGTGTCCGTCGCTTCCTGCCTTGGATAGGCATCTAGGTCTTCATTCGGACCGAATTGCATTGGATTGACGAATATCGAGGCGACAACATGGTCGGCAAGTTTTTGTGCCTCGTGCACCAACGCCATATGCCCGGCATGCAGCGCGCCCATAGTGGGAACCAGCGCAATGCGTTCATTGCCAGTGCGCAACGCACGAACGCTCGTGCGAAGTTCAGATATTGTACGGATGATTTGCAAGCACGCCTCGGTAACAGTAGAGCCAGCCGCGTCGTGCCATCGACTTGTCGATGATGCCAGCCTTATTGTTCAAAGGAGCGTTTGTGAGCGCGTCTATCGCCCGTCCGCATATTATCGTTTTTGCCAATGAAAAGGGCGGCACGGGAAAATCGACCTGCGCGGTTCATGTGGCTGTGGCGCTGTCGCAATTGGGTGCGCGGGTGGCAGGAATGGACCTCGACTATCGCCAACGCAGTTTTCATCGCTATCTTGAAAACCGTACGGAAACGGCGGCGCGGCGGGCCATTGCGCTCCCTATACCACACTTTGACGTTTTCGGCGATGCGTCGATAGAGGCGTTGCAGGATCGCGTGGTTGCACTGGCCGATGGGGCAGACTTTCTCATTGTCGACACACCGGGGCGCGACGATCCGTTGGCGCGTCATATGGCGACGCTGGCGCACACACTGGTAACACCGATCAACGACAGTTTCGTCGATTTCGACCTGATTGGCCAAGTGGATGGCGAAAATTTCCGCGTCAAACGCCCCAGCTTCTATGCCGAAATGATCTGGAACGCTCGTAAAACAAGGGCGCAAGTTGATGGCGGCACCATTGACTGGGTCGTATTGCGCAACCGGGTCCAGCATGTCGAAGCACGCAATATGCGCCGGGTTAGCGAGGCGTTGAGCGAATTGTCGCGGCGCGTCGGCTTTCGCGTTGTCCCCGGCCTTACCGAGCGCGTTATTTTCCGTGAACTTTTCCCATCGGGGCTGACGCTGCTTGATCGCGGCCAGCTAGGGGAATTGGGCACCAGTCATATCGCCGCGCGTCAGGAATTGCGCGAAATGCTTAGCGGCCTTGCTTTGCCACTTCCGAAACCGTCGCCGCAACCCCATATGTAATTACAGGATCAACGCGATGGTATCACATGATTTTCACCCAACCATGCTACGTGAATATGACATTCGCGGCATTGTGGGGGGCACATTGCATGCGGCGGACGCCTTTGCAATTGGCCGCAGCTTTGGAACCACTATTCGCCGCGCAGGTGGCAACCGGGTCGTCCTTGGCTATGATGGACGATTATCATCGCCGATGCTGGCCGAGGCATTGAGCGCAGGGTTGATGAAAAGCGGTTGCACCGTGCTTGCCATTGGTCAGGCGGCCACGCCAATGCTGTATTTTGCTACCTATCACCTAGTCGCCGATGGCGGTATAGAGATAACCGGCAGCCATAACCCCCCCGATTATAATGGCTTCAAATTTGTCGCGCAGGGTGCACCCTTTTACGGAAAGCAGATTCAGTCGCTGGGGACGATGGCCACAGCGGGTGATTGGGACAGTGGCGAGGGAGCGGTGGAGCAGATTGATGTTTTCGGCGCTTATATCAATCGGCTGGTCGAAGGGTTTGCGGGCAAAGCCGTCCGAGTCGGCTGGGACGCCGGCAATGGTGCAGCTGGCCCCGCTGTCGAGGCGTTGGTCAAGCGCTTGCCGGGCGAGCATTTTACGTTGTTCACAAGCGTTGATGGGACCTTCCCCAATCACCACCCCGACCCCACCGAGGAAAAAAACCTCGCGGATTTGCGCGCACTGGTCGCGGACAAGAAGCTCGATTTTGGAGTGGCTTTTGATGGCGATGGTGACCGCATTGGCGCGATAGACGGCGATGGGCGCATTATCTGGGGCGATCAATTGCTACAGATTTACGCCGAAATGGTGCTGAAAGAGGTGCCGGGCGGCACCATCATTGCCGACGTTAAGGCCAGCCAAGCACTGTTCGACCGTGTGGCTGAATTGGGCGGACAGCCACTGATGTGGAAAACCGGGCACAGCTTGATCAAGGCCAAGATGAAAGAGGTTGGCTCCCCGCTGGCGGGTGAGATGAGCGGGCACATCTTTTTTGCGCATAACTATTATGGGTTTGACGACGCGTTGTTCGCGGCGGTCAAATTGATCGAGGCACCGACTATCCTCGGTCGGTCGATCACCGAACTGCGCGGCGCGATGGCCCCAATGGTCAATACGCCCGAACTGCGTTTTCAGGTCGATGAGAGCCGCAAATTCGCGGTGGTTGATGAAGTGCTGGCGCGGCTGGAGGCCGACGGCACAGTGGTGGACCGCACAGATGGTGCACGCGTAACCACCCATAGTGGCTGGTGGTTGCTGCGCGCCTCGAATACGCAGGACGTGCTGGTCGCGCGGGCCGAAGCCAGCGACGAAGCTGGGCTGGCGGCACTGGTGGCAGAGATTGATCGACAGTTGGCGCTGTCCGGGGTCGAGCGCGGATTGCAAGCCAGCCATTAACTGCAACCAATATGACGATTGCATTTTTTGCAATCACCCTTGTTCATTTCGCAGTTGCAGCATGAATGCAGATGCCGCATATGGACGATGCCTTTCGAGGCACTCTCTCCCAATCATCCTTAAAGGGTCGCGCATCGTCGCGGCCCTATTTTTTTACGCGCATCGGGTGCCGGGGCTAGCTATTGGGCGCGGTCTGTTCGGGCGGGTCGGGCTGGAAACTTCGCACATCGGCGATGAAACTGCCCGGTATCGGGATGGCGCGGCTGCGGTCCATTTCAACATGGGCATAGGTCATAGCCATGTCGGTCATCCGCTGTGACCCACGAAAAAGCGCGATATGGATGACGAAGCTCGAACGGCTGAAGCGTGCGACGCGTGCAGCGACGGTGACAATATCATCGAGGATGAGCGAGGCATGATAATCCACATCGGCATTCACCACGACGAAGTCGCTGCCATATTGGGCAAAGAAAGCACCGGGTTGACCGCCCCCCAGCGCACGGAAAAATTCGGTCACCCCGATGTCGGCATAGATGAGATAATTGCCGTTGAAGACGATGCCCTGTCCGTCGATTTCATTGTAACGAACACGCACATCATGCTGCACCGCAAAACGTTCTTTCGGCACCTGCCACCAGTCGCGATTCATCGTCAGCCCGTTCCCAACGGTGCACAGGCCGCATCGAGCCATGCTGCGTCGTCCCCCGTCAGCTTTGGCCCGACCTTTGCCGCGACTTGACCATGATAGGCGTCGAGCCAATCGCGCTCGGCCTCGCTCAGCATCGTCGCATCTACCAGCCGCACATCTATCGGCGCAAAGGTGACGGTCTCAAAACCCAACATCGGTGCTTCTGCCCCCGCTATGTCGCGCGCCACCACCAGCACCAGATTTTCGATGCGGATGCCAAAATGCCCGGGCTTGTAATAGCCGGGCTCGTTCGACAGCATCATCCCCGCTTGCAAAGGCTCTTCGGTCCCCGCCTGCCCGCCAGCCGATTTCGCAATCCGTTGTGGCCCCTCATGCACGCTTAAAAAATGGCCGACGCCATGCCCGGTGCCATGGCCATAATCGACGCCATCAGCCCATAAAAATTGCCGCGCCAACGTATCAAGCTGGCTGCCGCGCGTTCCGGCCGGGAATGTCGCCATGGCCAGCGCGATATGCCCTTTCAGCACCTGGGTGAAGCGGCGGCGCATCTCTGCGCTCGGCGTGCCGATGGCAATGGTGCGGGTGACATCGGTGGTGCCGTCGCGATATTGCCCGCCCGAATCGACGAGGTAAAGGCTATCCATTTCCAGCGTGCGGTTGCTTTCCTCGCTGACGCGGTAATGCATCAAAGCGCCGTTGGGGCCAGCGCCCGATATGGTGTCGAACGACAGGTCGACCAGATCGCCGCCCTCGCCGCGATAGGCGAACAGCTTGGCCGCCGCCGACAGCTCGTCAACTTGGCCCGATGGTGCCTCCGCCTCGACCCAGCGCAAAAATCGCGACAGCGCCGCCCCGT
>JBBTFY010000036.1:0-16986 GCA_038041635.1 Pseudomonadota bacterium | reverse complement strand
CAATTTGTCCATATAGACATCGGGCGCGTTGAGCAGCCCGCCCTGTTCGGCGATGGCCAGCACCGCCAGCGCATTTGGCCCCGCCTTGGCGGTGATGGTCGTGCCCTCAAGCGGGTCGAGCGCGATGTCGATTTTCGGACCCTTGCCGGGCGCACTGCCAACTTTTTCGCCGATATACAGCATCGGCGCTTCGTCACGTTCGCCCTCGCCAATCACAACGGTCCCGTCCATATAGAGCGTGTTGAGCGCGGCGCGCATCGCCTCCACAGCCGCAGCATCGGCGGCCTTTTCATCGCCGCGCCCGATCAGCTTGGCCGCCGCTATCGCCGCTGCTTCGGTGACCCGCACCATCTCCAGCACCAATACGCGGTCGAGGGTCTGGCTTGCGTCGGTTGGCACTTTGACAATTCCTTTGAGCGGCGTGAAATAATGATGCGCGGCGATTAGGCCAAGCCGCCCCCATTGTCGAGCCGAACCGCTAGTGGAACGAATTGAACATTTGAGCCCCTCTAGCGGTGAGGCTCAGGGTCAAATGTTCAATTCAAAAGTTCCACTAGATTCAAGGTTTTTCTAATGGTTCTTATGATTCTGGCATTTGCGCGTGCACTAGCCGCAAGGGGATGCAAATGTCAGAATCGAACCGCTAGGGCCATTGCGCCGCCCGAACATTCGCGTAAGACGCCGCCATGTCCTCTCCCCGCTCGCTCATTTTTGCCGCATTCCTCGTCGCCTGCCTAGGCGTGGCATTCTTTTCGGTGATGGATGCAGCGATGAAGGGGATCGCGCTCGCCATCGGTGCCTATAACGCATTGCTATGGCGCAATGTCGCGGGTGTGGTAGTGAGCGGCGGCGCTTATGCCGTCGCGCGCAGCGGATGGCCGTCGGCGGCGGTGTTGCGCCTGCACATCTGGCGCGGGGTCATTGTTGCAGCGATGGCGTTGCTGTTTTTCTGGTCGGTGACGATATTGCCGCTGGCCGAAGCCATTGCGCTGTCGTTCATCGCGCCGCTCATCGCGCTCTACCTTGCCGCTATGTTGTTGGGGGAGACGATAGGGCGCGCGACCATCATCGCCTCGCTGCTCGGGATAACAGGGGTGGGTGTCATCATGGCGGGGCGGCTGGGCGGCGCAGCCGGGCATAGCGAGGATGCGCTGTGGGGGGTGGCCGCCGTGCTCGCATCGGCAGTGCTGTTCGCTTATAACCTCGTTCTTGCGCGGCAACAGGCCCAGCTCGCCAAGCCTTCGGAAATCGCGTTTTTCCAGACGCTGACAATATTGGTAGCGCTTGGGTTCGCCGCGCCATGGCTGGCAGTGATGCCAGCGGCTGAGCATTGGCCACTGATTATCGGCGCGGCGCTGCTTGCCGTCACATCGCTCCACTTGTTGTCATGGGCCTATGCGCGGGCAGAAGCACAGGTGCTGATTCCCGTGGAATATACGGCATTCATCTGGGCCGCATTATGCGGGTGGATGTTTTTTGATGAAGCGCTGTCATGGCCCGTGATTGGCGGGGCGATACTGATTGTCAGCGGCTGCTTGATTGCTGCGCGCGCCAAACCGCAGCCCGCACAGGTCGAGGAGATATTCGCCTGACCCCCAATCTTCGCCTGACCCTACGTCATTCCGCCGGATGCGGCGCATATGGTCGCCCCTCATCACCTGGCTTGTAGGTCATCAATTTACGCCGCAGCCAGGGGCCGACGCGATGTTCAGCGCCGACCGCAAGGCTGAATGCCGCTGGAACGATCAGCAGCGTCAATACGGTCGAGACGATCAGCCCACCGATAACGGTAACGCCCATCGGTGCACGGAAACTGCCATCACCATCGAGCGAGAGCGATACGGGGATCATACCCGCGACCATCGCCACCGTGGTCATGACGATGGGCTGTGCACGCTTGTGCCCTGCATCGATAATCGCGGTGAACTTGTCGATGTCCTTGCCCATCTCGTCGAGCGCGAAATCAACGAGCAGGATCGAGTTTTTGGCGACGATTCCTAGCAACAAAAGCATGCCGATGAGCACGGGCATCGACACGGCATCACCCGTCAGGCGGAGCGCCATGGCACCACCCAGCGGGGCTAGCAGCAGCGAACCCATGTTCACTAGCGGCGGCAACAGGCGCTTATACAGCAGCACCAGCGTTGCGAACACCAGCAATACGCCCGTCAGCAGGGCAATCCCAAAACTGACTAGCAACTCCGCCTGCCATTTACTCTGCCCCAGCTGCAGCTCGGTTACACCTTCGGGCAGGTGAGCCATAGTGGGTAGCGCGTGGATTTTTGGCATCGCATCGCCACTGACCAAGCCGGGAGCAAGGTCAGCGCCAAGGCTGACTCGACGGGTCTGGTTCGATCGCTGAATGACCACGGGGCCGGACCCGAAACTGATGTCAGCGACCAGACTGAGCGGCACCGACCCGCCATTGGCGGTTGCGACGGGCAGATTTTCGATGGCGGCTAAGTTGCTGCGCGATGCGTGACCCATTTGCACACGGATCGGCACTTGGCGGTCGTTGAGCGAGAATTTGGCGCTGTTCTGGTCTATCTCGCCGAGCGTGGCGATGCGGATCGCCTGGCTCAGCGACGCCGTGGTAACGCCGAGTTCGGTCGCCAATTGTGTGCGCGGGCGAATGATGATTTCGGGGCGGCGCTGGTCGGAATTGGTGCGCGGTGCCACCAATTCGGGCAAGCCCTGCATCTCGTTCACGATGCGCGCGGCGGTGGCGTTGAGCAATTCGCTATTGTCGCCGCCCAGCGTGATGGTGATGTCGCGGCCCGAACTGCCCGGCCCGCCGCCATTTTGTGATTGAAAGCCGACCCGGGCATCGGCCACCCGCGCCAGACGCGGCGTCCAGCTGCGTTCAAAATCGACGCTGGAACGTGACCGCTCATCTTTGAGCGTCAGAAAAATGTTGGCATTGCCGACATTGATGTCCGAAAAAGCCGCCTCGACGTCACGGTCGCGGCCTATCATCGCGGCGACATTGGTGGTGATCGCCTGCGTTTGCTCCAGCGTTGCCCCTGGCGTCAGCGAAATGTTGATCTGGCTGAAATCATTGTCCTGCGGTGGGATGAAGGTCAGCGGAATGCCCCAGAACATCACTATAGTCAGAACGAAGCTCAAAAATCCTAGCCCCATCGTCTTCCAGCGGTTGCGCAAGGTCCAAGTTAGTGCGGTTATATACCAATTGATCCACTTGGCGTCGCCGTGGCTGGCTGCTCCATGGCTTTTCAGGAAATAAGCGGCGAGCATCGGCGTAATAAGCCGCGCGACGGCGAGGCTGACCAGCACGGCGGCAACAACGGTCAAGCCGAAGTTCTTGAAGAATTGTCCCGAAATACCGGGCATCAGGCCTACGGGCAGGAACACCGCAACAATCGACATGGTGGTGGCGAGCACCGCAAGGCCAATTTCGTCCGCCGCGTCGATCGACGCCTGATAGGCGCTTTTACCCATCCGCATATGCCGGACGATATTCTCGATCTCGACGATAGCATCATCGACCAACACACCCGCGACCAGACTGAGCGCCAAGAGCGACAGGAAGTTGAGCGAAAAGCCCATCATAGACATGAACCAGAAGGCGGGGATGGCTGATAGAGGGATGGCAACAGCGGAAATCAGAGTCGCCCGCCAGTCCCGCAGGAACAGGAACACCACGATGACGGCCAGCACAGCGCCTTCGACCATCGCGCGCATCGCCGATCGATAATCGTTTTTGATGTAATTCACGCTGGTGAACAGCTCGGTGTAGCGGACATCGGGGTTAGCTTCGCGTAGCGCCGCGAGTTCGACCTGGACGGCGTCATAGACGGTGACGTCGGATGCCCCCTTGGTCCGCGAAACCCCAAAACTCAGCACCTGCCGCCCATCCATCATCGACAATGACCGTTGTTCGGCGATGCTGTCGCGGACCGTCGCCACATCGGATAATCTGATGGTCCGACCACCCGATAGGCTGATGTTGGTTTGGCCCAGGGCATAGGCATTTTGTGCACTGCCCAGCACCCGTACCGATTGTTCGGTCCCGCCGATTTCGG
Organism: Pseudomonadota bacterium; assembly: GCA_038041635.1. Lineage (GTDB taxonomy): Bacteria > Pseudomonadota > Alphaproteobacteria > Sphingomonadales > Sphingomonadaceae > Sphingopyxis. The sequence continues at coordinate 12,943 of JBBTFY010000036.1, read as the reverse complement.
ACCGCCCGCCAGCGGCATTCAGATTGAGCGAGCGCAATTGCTGGTTGATTTGCGATGCGGTTACGCCGATCGACTGCATTCGCGCAGGGTCGAGATCGACGCGAATTTCGCGGCTGACCCCTCCGCCGCGTTCGACCGAAGCGACCCCTGGGATAGAGCGCATCCGCTTGCCGACGGTGTTGTCGACATACCAGCTCAATTCCTCGAGCGTCATGTCGGTCGCTTCGGCGGAATAATAAGCCAGCGTATCGCCAAAATCGACACGGCCGACCTGTGGTTCCAATATGCCATCGGGCAGGTCGGACCGGATATTGTTCACCGCGTCGCGCACGTCGTTGACCGCGCGGTCAATAGGGGTGCCAATCGCAAATTGAACAAATGTGTTCGATGATCCTTCACGGACAGACGAGTTAATCTCCTCAATCCCGCTAACCCCGCGCACCGCCGCTTCGACCAGCAAGGTGACCTGGGTTTCCATTTCACTCGGCGCAGCACCTGGCTGGGCTATGGAAATCGTCGCAGCGGGAAAATCAATGTCGGGGTCACCGTTCACGCTCATTCGGTTGAACGATAGCAACCCGGCAAAAATCAATCCGGCAAAAAATACCAATGGCACCACAGGGTTGCGAATTGACCAAGCGGAGATGTTACGGAAGTTCATGGTGATGCTCCCGATTTAGCGCGCGGCAGGGGTTGCGGTTGCTGGTGCGCGCACGGGTCGCACCACGTCACCGGGACTGAGGAACGCACCGGCGCTGACGACGATACGTTCTTGCCCCGAAAGCCCAGCGGATATGGTCACGCCCGCATTGGTCACTTGGCCGATGGTGACGGCACGCCTTTGCGCCTTGTTCTGCGCGTCGATGACATAGACATAGTTGCCCGCATCGTCATTCAGAACCGCCGATTCCGGGAGTAACGGCGATCTCGACGCCCCCGCAACGATCCGTGCTTCGGCAAAGCCACCGGGGCGCAGCGCGGCGGAATAGGCAAGCGCGATGCGCGCCGTTCCTTGGCGCGACTGCGGGTCGATGACGGGCGATATTTGCCAGATCTGCCCCGTGAAGCCATTGGCCGATCCAACAGGGGTGACCGTTGCACTTGCCCCGCGAGCGATGACCGCAAGGTCGGTTTCGCTAACCTGTGCCAGCAACTCCATCTCTCCGCCGCGCGCAATGCGGAACAGCACGCCGCTGCCCGCGCCAACAATCTGCCCCGGCTCCACACCGCGCGTCAGGACGAGGCCCGCCGCAGGTGCACGAATATCGAGGCGACCCGTGCGCGCCCTCGATTCCGCATATTGCGCCCGTGATACGCGGACCCGCGCATTGGCCGCATCGCGCGTCGCGGTTTTGCGGTCGAGGTCGGAGCCCGAAATGAATCCGCGCGCTGACAATGCTGTCGCACGATCCAGTTCAGCTTGTGCTAAGCGTGCGTCGGCTTCGGATACGCGGATTTGGGCCGATAACTGCTCCAGCTGTTGCGATTGAACGCTATGATCGACGGTCGCCAGCACCTGTCCAGCGCCAACCCATTGCCCCGGTTCAACCAGCACACGGACGATCTGTCCGCCTTCGCCCGCAACGCCGACGGGCATTTCGCGCCGCGCCGCGAGCGTTCCGGTAGAGGTGATGACGCGCTCCACCTGGCTGCTGCCCGGGCTGATGACCGTGACCGATGGGATGGAATCATCGCCGCCGCCTGCGCCACCTTTGGCATTTTCTGCTGTCGCAGCGCCAGCCTTTGTTGGCTCGCTTCCGCCAGAAAAGGACATCCACGCGACAATCAACACCAGCAACAGCGCGATGACCGCACCGATGATGATCCAGCGGCGGCGGCTTTGATTGCGGGTATCGGTTTCAAACCCCCAATCATCTGCGGCTGCGGGGGTAATCGTGCCCGATTCGAAGTTCATCATGTCATCCTGTTCGCATATCATTGCCCGCGCGTGAGGGCCCCGATGGGGCCCGCGCGCAAGCGCCGATGGGGGAGTGCGACTGTGTTACCGCAATATATCACCTAGCGCAAGTCAGCTTTGCTAACCCAGAATATGCGGTATTTCGAGACATTCGGCAAGGATAGTCAGTAACCAAATAGCATATGAAGCACCAAGGCGGCGCTGTGTTGTCACAACGCCGCCCCGTAAACATAATGCCTTTGTCGTGCGTTAGCGAACGCTGCCGCGACGCACCAGATTGACAACGCCCAACAGGACTATCGCGCCGGCCAGCCCAACCAATATCGACGGGATGTCGATACCATCGCGCAGGCCCATGCCGCCCATGCCGAAAAAGCGGGCCGCGACCCACTTGCCCAGCATCGAGCCAACGATGCCGACAACAATATTCAAAAATACGCCTTGTTGCGCGTCGGTGTTCATCACCTTGCTGGCGACCCAACCGATCAGACCACCGATGATGATTGCGAGAATGAAGTTCATTATAGTCCCTCCTATAAGCTCGCCCAGCCCGTGGGGCGACCCGAGCATAGGGGACCATGGCAAAGCGCGGGTGACAAGCGTAAAGCCGTAAAAGACCGAAATCGTGATATAAAATCAAATGGCCAACCTAGGTTTCTCTAGGCCGACCATCCGAGTTTCTATAATTTTTGGATTTGATCGAAACGTCAGAATCGCTGTTGGCGCTCGTATAGGTCGCGATATTGGCGGATGCGCGTGACGCGAAGTCCGGGCATACCGGCACGGTCTATAGCGCGCTGCCATCCCGCAAATTCTTCGAGCGTCAGGCAATAGCGCTCGCACGCTTCATCGACGCTCAGCAACCCCCCGCTGACGGCGGCTACGACTTCTGCCTTGCGGCGGACAACCCAGCGTGTCGTCATCGGCGGGGGCAAACTGTCGAGCGTTAGCGGTTCGCCAAGCGGGCCGATAACGCGGTCTGGACGGATGTCTTGGTTTTCTTTCATGCGAACCTCAATGCGACAGCATCCGAATGGGTGCTTGTCGTTGAGCACATGTCTAAGCCAAGGGCCTGAACATTGATTGAAACGCGTTGGTTAATGGCGGGGTAACGCATCATTTTATTGATGCCCCTGCCTTTACCGGGTCACTGGCTGTGCTGCCGCTCATAAATGCCCCTATATTGTACATATCACCCTGACCGCGCCGTCCGTTCAACAGATCCACTGGGCAGATTGATGTGATTGCCGTGTTTTTTGATAGAGCGGCTCCGGCATCGGCATCGGCTATTGCTTTGGCCGTTGGGCTGCTGGCTTGCCGCATCGACACGATAGCGCGAATCATATCAAAGCCGATGCGATCAACGGATGATAGGGTCGATTGGCTGTGGGAATCTTGTTTTGTCCATTCCATGACGATGGCTCTAAACCGAACATGGCTAAGGTCCGGTAAAACACGCCTTCATCACTCGTTAGGGAAGGCGGCGCTTTCGTGATCAATAGTTGTCCGCTACAGCCGCCACATGCCCGTTGATTTCCAACTGCCCCAGCCCCAATTTTCTGGGCCCATGACCGCGCGCCGCATCGTCGTTGCGATGTCGGGCGGTGTGGATTCGAGCGTGGTCGCCGCGCTGGCCGCGCAAAGTGGCGCAGAAACCATCGGCGTGACATTGCGGCTTTATGACCATGGCAGCGCGGCAAAGCGTGCGGGCGCTTGCTGCGCGGGGCAGGACATTCGTGACGCCGCCGCCGTAGCAGCTCGGCTAGGCTTTGTGCACCATGTCATCGACCATGAGAGCGCCTTTCGCGAATCGGTGGTCGAACAATTCGCCGATGATTATCTGTCTGGGCGCACCCCCATTCCGTGCGTGCGGTGTAATATGGGGCCAAAATTCACCGACCTGCTCAGCCTTGCGCGCGACCTTGGCGGCGATTGTCTGGCGACGGGCCATTATGTCCGCCGTGTGATGGGCGCGCAGGGGGCAGAGATGCACCGCGCCATCGACCCTGCGCGCGACCAAAGCTATTTTCTGTTCGCGACCACCGCCGCACAGCTCGACTATTTGCGCTTTCCGCTCGGCGGCCTGCCAAAGCCAGAGGTGCGGCGCATCGCTGCCGAATTGGGGCTGGGTGTCGCAGCCAAACCAGACAGTCAGGACATTTGCTTCGTTCCCGATGGCGATTATGCCAGCATCGTTCGCAAGGTTCGTCCCGATGCCGATGCTGGCGGCGCGATCGTCGATATGGCTGGGCAAGTGCTGGGCCAGCATCGCGGCATATTGCACTTCACGGTGGGTCAGCGACGCGGGTTGGAGATTGGCGGCCAGCCAGAGCCGCTGTATGTCGTGCGCATCGACGCTGCGACGCGCCAGGTCGTGGTTGGCCCGCGCAGCGCACTGGCCGTGGTGTCGGCAGAGCTGGTCGATATGAACATGCTCGCCCCGCTCGGCGACATGACCGGGCCACTGACGGTCCCACTCTCGGTCAAAGTGCGGTCGATGGCGCGGCCCGTTCCGGCGCGCCTCGATGGTAATCGCCTGATATTTGACACACCCGAATATGGCGTCGCGCCGGGGCAGGCGGCGGTGCTCTATGCTGGGATGCGTGTGGTCGGCGGCGGCTGGATTGCGACGACCCAAGCAGCCGAACGCGTCACCGTCTAATCCTCAGGCTGAAGGACACACCCCGACGCGCCCATGAACCGCGCGGTGCGACTGGCCAGTAACGGCACGCTTCCCTCGACCGCTTGCTCACCCTCAACCTCGCTTAGCGACACCATCTCCATCCCTGGCTCAAGGTCGGTGGCACAACTTCCCAATTCGCGCCCCTGAACAAAGCGGCACGAGCAGCCGATTCGCGCGCCATAGGCTGCGCCAACCTCTGCCTGTGCCTTCCACGTCGGGAATTGCCAGATGGCATAGCCGATTATCAGCAGCGCAGGGACCGCTAACCAGCGCCAGCGGCGCGGTTTGATAACAGCGGTTGAGTCGGACGGGGCGATTGGGCTAGTCATAGGCTTATGAATAGCAATTTTCCCCATGTTGCAAGCCGCTCGATGCGATTGATCGCATTGGCCGCGCTCACTTCGCTTGGCCTAGCCGCCTGTTCGAATGGCGCGGCCCCGCCGCCGGATAGTCCGCGCCGCGAACTTGTTGCGGCGGACGTGTCCCCGCCAGCGCGGTTGATTATTGACAGCCTGTTCAATGACCGCGAAGCGATGGGCGAAACCCGCGCGCTGATCGTGCTGCGTGATGGACAGCCGGTTTACGAGGCCTATGGCGATGGCTTTGGTCCTAATGCTAAGCTGATTAGCTGGTCGATGGCAAAGAGCATCACATCGGTGTTGATCGGCATGTTGGTCGCCGATGGGCGATTGGTGCTCGACGAGCCCGTCCCCGTCCCCGACTGGCAGCGCCCCGGCGACCCGCGCGGCAACATCACGCTACGGCATCTACTCAATATGAGCTCGGGGCTGGAGCATGATGAGGATAGCGATCCGGCGTGGGAAACCGACACCGTTGCTATGCTGTTCGGCGCAGGGTCGCCCAATATGGCGGGCCAAGCCGAGGGCAAACCCCCCGTCGCCGCGCCGAACGAGCTGTTCAACTATTCCTCGTCAACCAGCGTCATCCTGTCAGACATCATCGCGCGGGCATTGACCGACAGCCGCGTTCCCGCTGTGCGGCGCGATGCCGTGCGCAATTTCATCGACGGGCGCCTCGCAGGCCCGCTGGGGATGAGCAGCCTGACACCGGAGTTTGACGCATCGGGGACATTGATTGGCGGGTCGGTGATGCACGCCACTGCGCGCGACTTTGCCAAGTTCGGCGAGTTTTTGCGCAGGCGCGGCGAAACCCCCAACGGCACGCGGTTGGTGCCCGAAAACTGGATTAGCTTCATGCTGAGCTCATCGCCCGCTAACCCCGGCTATGGCGGGCATATCTGGCTCAACCGGCGACAATCTGGGGCAGAGGCCGGACTGTGGCCTGATCGCGGCCCACCGGACCTGTTTGCGTGCCTTGGCCATCAGGGGCAATATATCATCGTCAGCCCGCGTGAGCATATGACCGTGGTGCGGCTGGGCATTTCAACCGACGAACAGAATCGCAATGTCCGCGACACGCTGCGCCGCGTCATGGGAGCGTTTTGATACGCCACCCGGTGCTCCGCACTTGATGCGGAGCGCTGGAAGCCGAGAATTGGCGCTTGCCGGTCACCGCTCCGGCCTTCGCCGGAGCACACAGATGTCAGTGTTTATGCTCCAACGTTTCGGACGGGATATAGCCTATTTCGTCGGTATGCCCTTCGGGGTCGGGATGGATCAATATCTCGACACCGGGGAAATCGACCGCCAGGTCAGCCTCTATCCGGTCCATCACACCATGCGCCTCGGTCACGCTCATGTCGGGGCGCACCCACAGATGGAACTGGACAAAATCGTGCGCGCCGCTGGTCCGCGTGCGCAAATCATGGATGCCGCGCGCTTCGGGGTGGCGCAGCGCGACATCCATGAAAGCGAGCTTGCGTTCGGCTGGCCATTCCTTGTCCATCAATTGGTCGAGCACGTCGCTGGTCGTGCGCCACGCGCCATAGAGCAACCATAAAGCAATCAGCAGGCCGAACGCCGGATCGGCACCGTGCAACCCTAGATAGCCCTCAAGGATCAGCGCGACGATGACCGCGCCGTTGAGCGCAAGGTCGGATTGGTAATGCAGATGGTCGGCCTTGATCGCCACCGATCTGGTGCGGCGTATGACGACGCGCTGATAAGCCAGCAACGCCAGTGTCGCGGTGATGGCGATGATCGAAACCGCGATGCCCGCTTCGGGCGCTGCCGCTATGTCCCCGCTCCTGAAACGGTCAATCGCGCGCCAACCTATGCCCAGCGCCGATATGCTGATCAGGATGACCTGGATCAGCGCCACCACAGCTTCGGCCTTGCCATGGCCAAATCTGTGTTGATCGTCGGCGGGCTGTGCCGCCAGTCTGACTCCGATGAGCGTGATAATCGACGCCACAAGGTCGAGCGCAGTGTCGGCGAGCGAGCCCAGCATCGCGGTGGAGCCAGTTGCCCACGCCGCCCAACCCTTTATCCCGACCAGCATCATCGCCATTGCGACGCTGGCCATTGCGGCTTTGGCGGTCAGGCTGCCGTGGCTATGACGGGCATGGCTATGGGCGGCGCTCATGGGAATAATAATCCTTCGCTCCAACCGCCCGCGCTGTCTGCGTCAAATACTCGCCGTTCGTGCAGACGAAACGGCATGTCGCGCCAAAACTCGAAATGGTGCGGCGTGATGCGGTATCCCGACCAATGGGCTGGGCGGATGATGGTGCCGATGGCGTTGCGCGCGCCCACTTCGGCGACGCGTTTCAGGAAATGCGCGCGGCTGGACAGCGGGCGTGACTGGTCAGACGCTATCGCGCCGATCCGCGAATCGCGCGACCGGCTGGCAAAATAAGCGTCAGCCTCGGCATCGCTGACGGGACTGACATCGCCTTCGATACGAATCTGGCGGCGCAGCGATTTCCAGTGGAACAATAAGGCCGCGCGTGGGTTGGCGGACAGCGCCTCGCCCTTGCGGCTTTGCTGATTGGTGTAAAAGACAAAACCGCCGTCATCATACCCCTTGAGCAACACCATCCGCACCGACGGGCGGCCGTCAGCATCGACGGTGGCGAGCGCCATCGCCTCTGCATCGTTGGGTTCGCTCAGCTTTGCTTCCTCGAACCATATATCGAACAAGGTGTGGGGATTGTCGGCCATGCGGCGTCTCTAGCGCCAAGCAGGTCCGAGGTCGAGGGGGCAGCGGGCTTGCCTCTCGACGCGCGACACCCTAGCTAAGGGCGCATGGCAGCCGATCCCTATTCCCTGTTGGGCGTGTCCCGCACCGCAACCGAAGCCGACATCAAAAAGTCGTACCGCAAGCTGGCTAAGGAACTTCATCCCGATGCCAATCAGGACAACCCCAAAGCGAGCGAGCGTTTTTCGGAAATCACCCGCGCCTATGACGTGCTTGGCGACAAGGACAAACGCGCCAAGTTCGATCGCGGAGAGATTGACGCCGATGGCAATCCCGCCAACCCTTTTGCCGGTGGTGGATTTCGGGGATCTGCGGCGGGTGGGCCGAACCCATGGGGGAACCAGCGCGGAGCGGGCGGGGCTGGCGGCGGCTATAGCGCGGAGACTGGCGATTTCGGCAGCATATTCGATGATTTATTCGGCGGGCGCTCGCGCCGCGCGCCACCGCCAAAGGGGGCCAATGTCGCCTATCGCCTGACCGTCGGCTTTGTCGAGGCCGCGACGCTGGCACCGCAACGGATCACCCTGTCCAATGGGACGTCGATCGACCTGAAATTACCCAAGGGCGTTGAGACGGGCACAAGCATGCGATTGGCGGGTAAGGGCGAGGCTGGCCCCGGTGGTGCGGGGGACGCGACAGTTTCGATTGAAATCCGCAGCCACGCCTTTTTCCGCCGCGATGGCGCCGACGTTCGGCTCGATTTGCCTGTGACGCTCGCCGAAGCGGTGACGGGGGCCAAGGTAAAGGTGCCGACGGTCGATGGCCCGGTGATGCTGGGCGTGCCAGCGGGGTCTAGCTCTGGCAAGATTTTGCGGCTGAAGGGCAAGGGCTTCACCCGCAAGGATGGCACGCGCGGCGACCAATTGGTCAGCCTGCTCATCGATGTGCCAGCCGATGATGCCGCGCTCGCCGCGTTCGCAGCCCAGTGGAGCGACGCGCGCAACGTGCGGGCGGCGCTGGGGGTTTGAAATCTCATACACCATTGTGCTCCTGCGCAGGCAGGAGCGCTGGCAGCGATGCACCGCGCCTGTCGGCCAAGACTCCTGATCTAGTCCGGAGCACAATATTTAATGCCCTTTGGTCTTAGATTATGAAGCAGATATTCGACAGCCTCGCCGACACCAGAACATGGCGGGTGCTGCGCCGGACCGTGCTTGGCACCTATCATGACGGCTTCATCCACGCGGGTAATCTCGCTTACCTAGCGCTGATAGCCTTATTCCCCTTCTTTATCACCGCGACGGCGTTGATGAGCGCCTTTGGCCGCACCGCCGACGGCGTCCACGTGATCGAAGTCATTTTGGCGACGATGCCACCGGGCGTCGCGGCAACGCTAGACGGCCCCATTCGCAGCGTTCTTGCTGCGCGCAATGGCCCGCTATTATGGCTGGGCGGGGCGATTGGCCTGTGGACGGTGGCCAGCCTGATCGAAACGTTGCGCGACATTCTCCACCGTGCTTATGGCTCTAGGGCGAGCCGTAGCTTTTGGCAGCATAGGCTATTTTCCTTCGGCCTTGTTGTCGGCGCTGTGTTGCTGCTGCTGCTCTCGTTCAGTCTGCAGGTGGTGACGGTGGCGGCAGAGCAAGTGATGACACGCTATTTGCCGCCCAATGTCGCGGGCTGGGGCGAATTGGCCCTGACGCGCGGCATATCGATGCTCGGGCTTTTCCTTGCTCTTTTCCTACTGTTCATATCGCTGACACCGCCGCAATATCGCGGGCGAAAATATCCCAAATGGCCCGGCGCGGCGCTCACTACGCTGTGGTGGCTGGCCGTCACGGTCGCATTACCGCCACTATTGGCGCGGATGTTGGCCTATGATTTGACCTATGGCAGCCTGGCGGGGGTTATGGTCACGCTATTTTTCTTCTACCTTATCGGCCTAGGGATGGTTATCGGGGCAGAATATAACGCGGCGCTGGCCGGAACGCCGGCCCATGGGCCGACACGTATCGGACAGTCGAACCACATGAAACATGACGAAGTGGAGAATGATGTATGAGCGGACTGATGGCGGGCAAACGCGGCCTCATCATGGGGCTGGCCAATGATCGCTCGCTAGCGTGGGGAATAGCAAAAGCGCTCCATGCACAGGGTGCCGAATTGGCCATCAGCTATCAGGGCGAGGTCATGGCCAAACGCGTGCGGCCGCTGGCCGAGCAATTGGGCTGTGATTTCCTGATTGATTGCGATGTTGCCGATATGGCTAATCTGGATGCGGCGTTCGACACCTTGGCGGTGCGCTGGCCAGTGATTGATTTCGTCGTCCACGCCATCGGTTACACTAACAAGGATGCTCTGCGCGGCAAATATAGCGACGTCACCCTCGACGATTTCCTGGTGACGATGAACATCTCCGTGTTTAGCTTTACGGCGGTGGCCAAGCGCGCGGCGGCGATGATGGCCCCTTACGATGCCGAGACGGGCAAGGGCGGCGGCTCGCTTCTCACACTTACCTATTATGGCGCGGAAAAGGTCATGCCGCACTACAATGTCATGGGTGTGGCCAAGGCCGCGCTGGAAACCAGCGTAAAATATCTCGCCAATGATTTCGGACCGCAAGGCATTCGCGTCAACGCGATTAGTGCTGGGCCGATCAAGACGCTTGCCGCCTCCGGCATCGGCGATTTCCGCTATATCCTGAAATGGAATGAATATAATGCGCCGCTGCGCCGCAATGTTACCATCGATGATGTCGGCGGATCGGCGTTATATCTGCTCAGCGATCTGGCGTCGGGCGTGACGGGGGAAACGCACCATGTCGATGCGGGGTATCACACCGTCGGGATGAAGCAGGTCGATGCGCCAGACATTGCGCTGGTATGATGGGCCCTTTTGGCATATAGTACAAATATGGCATGCTTACATAATATGCCAATTAGGAGGCTTGCGCCATGACGAGTCGTGCTATCAGCGCCCGTGTAAGCGAAAGTGGCAGGCTTAGCATTCCTGCTGAAATGCGGCGCGAAATGGGAATTGAGAAGGGCGGCGTAGTCCGCCTCATCCTGAGTGATGATGGCCTACACATCGAGACTACACGAGATTTCCGGCGTCGCATTCAGGCTCTGGCGAGAGAAACGGGCTGGACGGAAGGCCCGTCAGTTGACGATTTCATCGCTTGGAAACGCGAGGAGGCGCAGCGAGAATTGGCCGAGTTTGGGCAGCCGTGACTATGGTGCTTGATGCGTCGGCTATTCTTGCAGCACTCAGAGAAGAGCTGGGTGGCGATGTCGTCTATGATCATGTGCATGATGCAAGTGTAAGCACGGTCAACGTCTGCGAAGTCTATACCTACGCGGCATTGCACTCTCTACCTAAAGAGGTCGTCGATAGATTTTTCGATTATGAGGGCATGAACGTGGTTTCGCTGGACAAGAAAACAGCCGCAGCAGCAGGCGCAATGGCCGCAATCACAAAATCAGCCGGACTGTCGTTTGGGGATCGTTGCTGCTTGGCACTGGCGCAGTCTCGTGATGCAGAGGTGCTGACAGCGGACCGTAACTGGGCGGACTTTGCCGACCCACTTGGGTTGCGGATTACGTTGATTCGATAGGCTATGATGGGCCCTTTTGCCATTGACCACGTGCAGACGGCCATTCCGGTGGGCGGCGAAGCGGCGGCGCGTGGTTTCTATGGTGCGTTGATTGGCTTGACCGAGATACCAAAGCCCGCCGACATGGCGGCGCGCGGCGGATGCTGGTTCAGCGTGGGGGACAGGCAATTGCATTTGGGTGTCGAACAGGATTTTGTTGCGGCAAAAAAGGCGCATGTCGCGCTCCGCACCGATGGGTTGAATGCCTTGCGCGATAGGCTCAATGCGGCGGGGTGCGTCACCACCGACGATAGACCCGTTGATGGTCGCGCGCGTTTTTTCACCGCCGACCCCTTCGGCAATCGGATCGAGTTTATAGAGGCGAGGCAACTGACATGAGCCATAACAGCTTCGGCCACCTTTTCCGCTTTACCACATGGGGCGAAAGCCACGGACCCGCGATTGGCGCGGTGGTCGATGGCTGCCCGCCGGGGCTGGCCTTGAGCGAAGGCGACATCCAACCCTATCTCGACGCGCGGCGACCGGGCCAGTCGAAATATACGACCCAGCGGCAGGAACCCGACGTGGTGCGCATATTGTCCGGCACCTTCGAAGGGCAAACGACCGGAACGCCAATTTCGCTGATGATCGATAATGTTGACCAACGCTCAAAGGATTATTCCGAGGTCGCACAGGCCTATCGTCCCGGCCACGCCGATTATGCTTATGACGCCAAATATGGCTTGTCCGACTATCGCGGCGGCGGGCGAAGCTCGGCGCGCGAAACCGCGAGCCGCGTCGCAGCGGGCGCGGTGGCTCGCCTCGTCATCCCCGAAGTCACGATCCTTGCCTATGTCAGCGCGATTGGCCGCGACGCCATCGACCCTGCCAATTTCAATGCGGACGAAATAGGCCGCAATCCGTTCTTCTGTCCCGATGCGGCGGCGGCTGCGCGCTGGGCAAAGCTGGTCGATGACGCACGACTGGCGGGTAGCTCGCTCGGCGCAGTGGTTGAGTGCGTCGCTACGGGTGTTCCGGCGGGATGGGGCGCGCCGATCTATGCCAAACTCGACGCCGAATTGGCGCATGCGATGATGGGGGTCAACGCGGTCAAGGGCGTGGAAATTGGCGATGGCTTTGGTGCGGCGATGCTGTCGGGTGAGGGCAATGCCGACCCGATGCGCCCCGGCGCGGACGGCGGCGACCCTGTGTTCCTCTCTAACCATGCGGGCGGGATAGCGGGCGGCATTTCAACGGGGCAGCCGGTGCTATGCCGTGTCGCCTTCAAACCGACCAGTAGCATCCTGACCCCCGTTGAGACGATTACGCGTGCCAATGAAGCAGGAAAGCACGAGGCGACCGAGCTGCGCACCAAGGGCCGCCACGATCCGTGCGTCGGCATCAGGGGAACGCCCGTGGTCGCGGCGATGATGGCGCTTGTGCTCGCCGATCAGAAATTGCTCCACCGCGCGCAATGTGGGTGACGCCGCTTTCCTACAGGGTAATGTGCATGGTATGATGCAGGCTGTTTCACGGCTCTGGCTCTTTGAATATGTTGAACCCCCACCCCTAACCCCTCTCCACAGGGGGGGAGGGGAGTGTTTTCTACTTCTTCGCGCCTCTGCGCGCACCCTCTTCTTCGTCATTGCGAGCGAAGCGAAGCAATCCAGTCTATGGCACCGCTTCTGGA
>JBBTFY010000035.1:0-28787 GCA_038041635.1 Pseudomonadota bacterium | reverse complement strand
GGTTTGGTTGACACTAAACAGGGGGTGAAACAACGGCCGCCTGCGCCTTACAGAGCTGTGGTGTCAACGATACACAGTCGTATGACACACATAATACACTTCGTCATTGCGAGCGGAGCGAAGCAATCCAGAAGCGGTGCCATAGTCTGGATTGCCGCGTCGGGCTAATGCCCTCCTCGCAATGACGCAGAATAGATTTCGCGCAAAGACGCAGAGGCGCGAAGAGAGATATTGTGCTCCGGCCCTTCGACTGCCCGCAGGGCGGGCGCTCAGGATAAACTTCAGGAGGCCGGAGCGGTGGCCACAAGCGATGTCCCTGATTGCCAGCGCTCCTGCCTTCGCAGGAGCACAAGTGGGGTTGGGGGATCAACGATATCAAAGAGCCGGAGTCGCGAAACAGCATGCATATTACCATGGCCGAATGGCTGTAGGAAAGCGCGCACACTCACCTCTCCTCTTGACCACTCGCGCCCACAAGTGCACCGCTTGCCGCAACAATGTTACACAGAGTTTGCGACATGACCGATCAATTTTGCCTGACCGATGACCAGCTGGCTATTCAAGAGATGGCGCGGCGGTTCACCGCCGATGCCATCACGCCGCATGCTGCCGCGTGGGACGAGCAGCATTTTTTCCCGCGCGAAACGATCAAGGCCGCCGCAGAACTTGGCTTTGCGGCGATTTATGTGTCGGAGGAAAGCGGCGGGATCGGGCTTGGGCGGTTGGAAGCGGCGCTGATTATGGAGGCGATGGCCTATGGTTGTCCCGCAACATCGGCGTTTATCTCCATCCACAATATGGCGAGCTGGATGATCGACAGCTTTGGCTCTGTGGAGTTGAAGGTGCGCACCCTGCCCGCGCTGGTCGGGGTGGAAAAATTGGCGGGATATTGCCTGACCGAGCCGGGGTCGGGGTCCGACGCGGCGGCGCTCAAAACGACAGCGCGGCTGGACGGCAACGACTATATCGTCAACGGCACCAAGCAGTTCATCTCTGGCGCGGGCGTCAGCGACGTCTATGTCACGATGGTTCGCACAGGGGTTGATGGACCAAAGGGCATCAGCGCGCTGGTCATCGACAAAGATATGCCCGGCGTCAGTTTCGGTGCGCCCGAACGCAAGCTAGGGTGGAACGCATCGCCCACCGCGCAAGTGATATTCGACAATGTCCGCGTTCCGGTCGCCAACCGGATCGGCGCGGAGGGCGATGGCTTTCGCTTTGCGATGGCGGGGTTGGACGGTGGGCGGATCAACATCGGCGCGTGCAGCCTAGGTGGGGCGCAGCGGTGCCTAGACGAAGCGATTAAATATACCAAAGAACGCCAACAGTTCGGCCAGCCAATCGCCGATTTTCAAAACACACAATTCATGCTGGCCGACATGGCGACCGATTTGGAGGCGGCGCGGGCCTTGCTCTATATAGCGGCGGCGAAAGTGAGCGCGAACGCGCCAGACAAGTCGCGTTTTTCGGCGATGGCCAAACGACTGGCGACCGACAATGGCAGTTCCATTGTTGACCGCGCGCTGCAACTCCATGGTGGTTATGGTTACCTCAAAGACTATCCGATCGAGCGGTTCTGGCGCGACCTGCGCGTCCATTCGATATTGGAAGGGACAAACCAGGTGATGCGGATGATCGTCGGCCGGGACTTGCTGCGGCAATGAGTTATACCTCTCTCACGCTGTTTCAAGAACCCTCTTCCGTTTGCCCTGAGCCTGTCGAAGGGTTGTCTTTTCTTGGTTGTGAAGCGGTGAGTAAATACAGTGCTTCGACAAGCTCAGCACGAACGGTTTTGAGTATGGGGGTCAGTGAAAATTGAGCGAAATCCTAACTCAAATTATTGACCAAGCCGCGCGCATCCGGCTCAACCGGCCAGCGGCGCTCCATGCGCTGAACCTCGGCATGTGCACAGACATGCTGGCGGCGCTTAATGCGTGGGCAGATGACGATGCAGTTGCCGCTGTGATGATCGACCATGCAGAAGGTAGAGGATTTTGCGCGGGCGGCGACATCCGCATGTTGGCGGAAAGTGGGGCGAAGGACGGAGTCGAAGCACGTGCGTTTTTCCACACCGAATATCGCCTCAACCACCGACTGTTCACTTATCCCAAGCCAGTGGTCGCGTTCATGGACGGGATTGCGATGGGCGGCGGGGTCGGCCTGTCGCTGCCGTGCGATTATCGCGTGGCGACAGAGAACACGCGGTTCGCGATGCCCGAAACGGGGATCGGCCTGTTCCCCGATGTTGGTGGTGGCTGGTATCTGTCGCGGCTTGCCGATCGAACGGGGCAATATCTGGCGCTGACCGGGGCGCGGATCGACGGCGCGGACTGTTTGGCGCTGGGGCTGGCGACGCATTATCTATCCGCCGACGCATTGGATGAGGCCAAGGCGCGCATATCAGTGGAGCCAGCAGACATTGCCGCCATCCTCGATGCCCTGTCCGCCCTGCCACCGCCCGCCAAGATCGAGGCACAGCGTGACACCATCGCGCGCATATTCGCCTCGGACCGTTATGAAGACATCCTCGCCGCGCTTGACGCCGATGGCGGAGAATGGGCGGCGCAACAGCTCGCCACGCTTCGCGCCAAATCGCCGCAGACATGTAAGGTCGCGTTGCGCCAACTCGCCGAAGGTGCGACAATGCCCGACTTTGCGGCAGAGATGAAACAGGAATATGCCATCGGCGCGCGGGTGGTTCAGATGCACGACTTTCTTGAGGGAGTGCGCGCGGTGATCGTGGACAAGGACAATGCGCCGCGCTGGAACCCCGCAACGCCAGACGCTATGACCGATGCACTGCTCGACACGATTTTTGCGCCACTGCCGGAAGATGAAGAATGGAGCCCACAATGACCTTTGAAACCATCCTTGCTGAACAGCGCGGCGCGGTGACGCTGGTGACGCTTAATCGACCGCAAGCGCTTAACGCGCTGAACAGTCAGGTGCTGGCCGATTTGATCGCGGCGTTCGCGGCCTATGACGCCGATGCGAACCAGCGCTGCCTTGTCCTGACGGGCAGTGAAAAGGCGTTTGCGGCCGGAGCAGACATCAAGGAAATGTCCGACCAAGGCTTTGCCGCCATGTATGCGGGCAATTATTTCGCGGGTTACGAGCGCATTACCGCGACACGCAAGCCGTGGATCGCGGCGGTCGCTGGCTATGCGCTGGGCGGCGGCTGCGAGCTGGCGATGATGGCCGATTTCATCATCGCGGCGGACAGCGCAAAGTTCGGCCAGCCCGAGATTAAGCTGGCGGTCACGCCGGGCATGGGTGGGTCACAGCGGCTGACCCGCGCGGTCGGCAAGGCCAAGGCCATGGACATGTGCCTGACCGGTCGGATGATGGATGCGGCGGAAGCCGAGAGCGCCGGTTTAGTGGCGCGCATCGTCCCCGCCGCTGATCTGGAGGCTGAGGCGATGAAAGCCGCAGAGGTCATTGCCGGCATGGCCCCGCTCGCAGCGCTGGCAGCCAAGGAAATGGTGGGAGCCGCTTTTGAGACCATGCTGGGCCAAGGGATCAATTTTGAACGCCGCCTGTTCCACGGCCTGTTCGGTACCGCTGACCAGAAAGAGGGCATGGCCGCCTTCGTCGAAAAACGCCCCGGCAATTGGACGGGGACTTAAGCTCGCTCGCTTAACCCTTCACCCGCATTTGGAGTGGCCGCAATCGAGGCAGCTATCGCAGCCTTCCTTGCGCACAACCGATGCGCCGCCGCATTGGGCGCAAAAGATGAGCCGCTGGGCCGCCGCGCGGAGCGGTTCTTCGGTTTTTTTGTCATTGGGCATCGCAAAGGCATCATCGGCGGATGCTTTTACGCGGCCTGTCCCGTGCGATCCGTCCATATGCCGTTCGATGACGCCGCCGATTGCCGCCAACAGTGACGGCACATAACGGCCCTGCATCCACGCGCCGCCGCTGGGGTCAAACACCGCCTTAAGCTCTTCGGACACAAAGCTTACATCGCCGCCGCGCCGGAACACCGCCGAAATCATCCGCGTGAGACCAAGCGTCCAGGCATAATGCTCCATATTCTTGGAGTTGATGAAAATCTCGAACGGGCGCGGGCCGCCGTCCGCCTCCATATCATTGATCGTCACATAGACGGCATGTGCGTTGTGCGGCCATTTCAGTTTGTAGGTGGCCCCAGCCATGCGTTCATTGCGCGCGGCGAGCATCGGGGCTGGTGGCGGGGGCGCAGCGCTGGACACGCTCAATATCGAACCGGTTATCGCATTGGGGCGATAGGTGGTCAGCCCCTTGCACCCCAGATGATAGCCATCGACATAGACGTCGGCAAAAGCATTGAAGTCAATATCCTCAGGGCAGTTGATCGTCTTTGAAATCGAGCTGTCGATCAATCCTTGCGCGGCGGCCAGCATAGTTAGATGGTCACACGGGGACAGGCTCTGCGCGCTGACAAATATGTCGGCGGGGGGCGGCGCATCACCATTCGCTTCGCGCCACATCTGCATGGCATGATCCTCGACCCGCTGCTCGCGCTTGGTGCCATCGGCGTTCAAAATCTGCCGACTATATTCATAGGCAAACACAGGTTCGATACCCGACGATATGTTGCCCGCGAGCAGCGAGGTCGTCCCCGTCGGCGCTATCGAGGTCAGGCAACCATTGCGCAGGCCGTGCGCGGTGATAAGCGCACGCGTCTCTTCGTCCAAATCGGCAAGCCCGGGGCGGTCCAATATCTGCTTGTCATAGAGCGGAAAGGCGCCCTTTTCTGCCGCCAACTGTGCTGACGCGCGATAGGCTGACCGTTTGATGACACCCAGCCAGTGCTGCGTCAGCTCCACCGCCGCGCCCGTCCCATAGGCGCGACCGCAAAACACCAGCGCGTCGGCAAGTCCGGTGATGCCAAGGCCAATTCGCCGCTTTGCCTTGGCCTCTGCCGCTTGGGCCGCCAGCGGAAATTGCGACAGGTCGATGACATTATCGAGGAAGCGCACCGCTGTGGTGACGAGGCGAGCCAGTTCGTCATCGACAATCTGCGCCGTGTCGGTGAACTTGCCGTCCACCAGCGCGGCAAGGTTGATCGAGCCGAGCAAACAGGCGCCATAGGGCGGCAGCATCTGTTCGCCGCACGGGTTGCTGGCGCTAATCGTTTCGCAATAGGCCAAATTATTGAGCGCATTGACGCGGTCGACAAAAATGACGCCCGGTTCGGCCATATCATAGGTTGAACGCATCAACCGGTCCCACAGGTCGCTCGCGGCTATGGTGCGATAGGTTTTGCCGCCAAAGCATAAAGGCCAATCACCCTTGTTCGCGAGGCACTGCATGAACGCATCGGGGACCAATACCGACAGGTTGAAATTGCGCAGCCGCGCAGGATCACGCTTGGCGTCAATGAAACCCTCGATGTCGGGATGGGCGATGGAGAGGCACCCCATCATCGCCCCGCGCCGCTGACCTGCCGACATGACGGTGCGGCACATCGCGTCCCAGCAATCCATAAAGCTCAAGGGGCCAGACGCATCGGCGGCGACGCCCGACACCAAAGCCCCTTTTGGTCGGATCGTCGAAAAATCCATGCCGACCCCGCCGCCCTGTTGCATTGTGCGTGCCGCTTCGCCCAAATGCGCAAAAATGCCGTCGAGCGTGTCGGGGATTGCCCCCATGACGAAGCAGTTGAACAGCGTGACTTTGCGTTTCGTTCCCGCCCCCGCCAAAATACGCCCGCCGGGGATGAAGCGAAAATCGCATAACGCTTCGGCAAACTGCTCTGCCCAATGCTCGCGAGCTTCGGGCAATTCTACCTGAGCAATCGCCCCCGCAACACGGGCAATCATGTCGTCAACCGTCTTGTCGCCTTCGCGGTCATCAATGGGTCGGAAACGATACTTCGCATCCCAAATATCGTGCGCTAGCGCATTGCCAAGTTGCATGTTTTTTCCATCCATCGCCAAATCAAGGGACGTGAGAATGGATGACGGCTGCTCGCCGCACCTTGATAAATATCAATGACAGGGAGCAAAGATGAAAAATAACGGCTAATCTTTTACGCCGCGCATCAACACACCAAGCACGATAGCAACGAGCACCAACGCGGGGACATCACCCAGCAAATGCCCCTGGTGCATCGGGTTGTTCATCGATTGAGCCGTCATGATGCCTGCGTGAACAACGCTCGACCAAATCGTAAAGCCGATCAATGATCGATGCGCCGACGGGTTTCCTGCTGCTCGGATGAGGAATACCCCCAATGTCGCATAGACACCCACAATCATCATGAAATAGTGCGAGCTGGCGGGCGATCCTTCGTGCCACGCCCACCCCAACGGCCAGATTATGGCCAGCGGATAAACCAGGCAAAAGACACTGCCAAACGCGATGAGCGCAATTTTCAATAAGCCATTGTGCTGAAACATATTTATATCCTCCACTTCTTCCCAAAAGCTTATAGCGTTTCAAAATGAAATCAATATGCTCATGTCCGCATAGCATGCATTGCACTTCGCATCGCATCTGCTAGCTTCGCTTCCCACAGTGATGCAGCGCCCAGCATAGGGCGCACGCGGTGGGAGAGCGACGATATGGAGCAACTACAGGGGATGGATGCATCGTTCGTTGCGCTCGAACAGCGCAATGCTCCGATGCATATTGGCTCGATCCTGATTTATGATCCCGCGACCGCGCCCGGCGGATTTGTGCGGTTCAAGGACATATTGGCGTTCTTCGCCTCAAGGATGCAATTGTCGAAAACGATGCGGCAAAGGCTGGTCAAGGTGCCACTTTCCATCGACTATCCCTATTGGATAGAGGATCCCGATTTCGACCTTGAATATCATGTCCGCCACGTCGCGCTACCCAAACCCGGCGACCGCCGGCAATTATGCATTCAGGCCGCGCGCATCTTTGCCCGTCCGCTCGATTTGAATCGTCCGCCGTGGGAATTTACGGTTGTTGAGGGATTGGACAATATCCCCGACATCCCCAAGGGCAGCTTTGCGATGATTTCCAAGGTCCACCATGCCGCAATTGACGGCATGTCGGGCATAGACCTGATGCAGGCGCTGCACACGCTTACCCCCGACGCGCCACCGCCATCGACACCAGATTTATGGAAACCCGACGCGATCCCCGACCCGTTCGGATTGTTCTTCAAAGGCTATGTTCGCGCATGGACCAACCCTGTGCGGCAAATTGGCGTCGTTGCGCGCGCCGCACCTGGCCTGTTCAAAGCGGCAAAGGGCTTCATCAACAAGGATTTCGACATCAAACCTGCGGTGAACACCCCGCGCACACGTTTCAATACAAAAGTCTCGCCGAACCGCGTAGTCGAAGGGCGTGCTTTTGCACTCGACGACATAAAGGCGCTGCGTGTGCTTTCACCGGGGTGCAAGATTAACGATATTTTCCTGACCATCATCGGCGGAGCAATGCGCCAATATCTTGAGAACAAAGGGGAATTGCCAGAGGCTTCGCTGACCGCGATGGCTCCCATTTCGGTTCGCGATAGTGGCGAAAAAAACAGCATGGGCAATCAGGTATCCGCGATGTTGGTACCGCTGGGCTCGCACATTGCCGACCCGCTCGCCCGGCTATCCTATGTCCATAGCCAGACGATAAACAGCAAGGCGATGACCGAAGCCATGGGCGCCCGCCAGATGACCGAAATGAGCAAGGCATCACCCGCTTTATTCCTCGCGCTCGGGGCACAGCTATATACGCGGCTCGGTATTGTCGATGTGATGAAACCGATGTTTAACACCGTCGTCACCAATGTTCCGGGGCCGCCGATTCCGATCTACTCAACCGGGGCGCAGTTGGTCAGTATGCACGGCCTGTTGTGCCTGACCGACGGCCTTGCACTAGGGCATGTTGTGCAAAGCTATTGCGCGCAGGCAACGATCACCTTCACCGCGTGCCGCAAGGCGATGCCCGACCCTGAGTTTTACTCGCAATGCCTGCAAGACAGTTTCGATGCGATGATGGCGGCGCTAGCAAAGGCTGGGGCTGATGCGCCTGCGGTCAAGGCGGCACCCGCTATTAAACCGGCAAAAGCCAAATCTGCCGCTGCGAAGGCAGTCAAACCCAAACCGCTCAAGCGCAAGCCCGCAGCATCAAAGCACGCAAAAGCCGCTTAACCCCATTCCATGCCCAAGAGGAAAACAGCCCCTATGCAAGCCCAAACGCAAGCCGCCCCCGCCCACGCGCGCACCGCTAAACCACCCCATCCGCTGCTGACCTTGACCGAAGGGCGTGCGATATTCGAACTTGGCTCATTCTACGCATTGCGCCCACTGCTTGGTGCCTTGCCGCGCGGCGACGGCCATCCGGTGCTGGTGCTGCCGGGCTTTATGGCGGGCGACACCTCGACGCGGCCGATGCGCGGACTATTGAACAGCCTTGGCTATGAAGCGCATGGCTGGGGGCTGGGGCGCAACATACGGATCGACAATGACCGCGAGGCCGCGATGCACGATCTGGTGGAGCGGATTGCCGACGAGGCTGGCCGCAAAGTTTCGATCATCGGATGGAGCCTTGGCGGCGTGTTTGCGCGTGAAATTGCCAAAGCGATGCCTGACAAGGTGCGACTGGTCATCTCGCTAGGTAGTCCAATTTCGAACGACCGTAACCACAGCAACGCTAGGGGGCTGTTTGAATATCTCAATGGCAAAAATCCCGAGCCGATCAAGGCGGGACGTTACAGCGACCTTGGTGAAGCGCCGCCAGTGCCGACCACGTCGATCCTGACCAAGAGCGACGGCGTCGTCGCGTGGCGCGGGTCGGTGCAAAAACCGGGGCCGCATGCGCAAACAGAGAATATCGAGATTCACGCCAGCCATATCGGCCTTGGCGTCAACCCGCTCGCCATGGTCGCCATCGCCGACCGTCTGGCGCAGACCGAAGGGCAGTGGCAACCGTTCGATCGATCTGGGCTGCGGCGGTTGTTTTTCAGGGGCGTGACGACGCATTAAGGCCATCACACCGCCACTCCTGCAATTCCTGATTAGCCGTCGCCTCCGAGCGCCGCTATTAATAATGGCTCGATCTCGCGCCAGCACAGGGCGATTGCGAGCAACATGGTTGCGACACCGAGAACCAGCCAAGTTGCAGACTTGGTCCGTCTGCCCGTCACGCGCGACTTTCGCCACACCATGATCCATGCCATGGCGACAAAAACTAGACTGATAATGATGAGCCAAGGCTGAGACGTTTCGAGCATACCAATGGCGGTACCCGAAAGCACCAACCCAACTGCAGGCCATGCCAGTGGGAGGACACAACAGGCTGCGCACGCCGCGACTGTTGCCCCTGTGGCTCCGAGTGCTATTTTAGAAACGCCCGCCACACCCGTGTCATTTACCCGACCAGTTGCAGCACATTCTGGTTCACAATTGACGTCGCATTCGCACGCCCCCGCCGCTCGATTGTCATTCATGCCGAATTCTCCATGTTGTGGCTTAGGAGAAATACCCTTACACCCTCAAGTAACTTGAGATACAAGAGCTATTATGCGCATCGGTGAAATCGCTCGTAGAACATTATGTTCAGTACCAACAATCCGCTACTATGAGGCGTTAGGGCTGTTGCCTATGGCTGACCGCTCCGAGAGTGGTCAACGGATTTTTAGCCAAAAGGATGTAGTGCGCTTGCAATTCATCCGCCGGGCACGAGACTTTGGTATGCCAATCGACTTGGTGCGCCAGTTGCTCGCAGCCTCCGTCGAAACCAAAACAGCCTGTGCTTCAGCACGCGACATTGTACGCCAGCAATTGTCCGAAATACGCTCTAAGCGGCATGAACTAACCCGGCTTGAAGCCTCGCTGCAGATGATGGCGCAGCGCTGTGATGATAGTTGCGGCAGCGGGGCGGAGCAGCCGTGCACGATCTTCGAAGATATTGGAACGGCAAACCAATGAAGGTCCGTTGACTATTTGTGCCGTTCCTAAACCCCACAGCCAAAACATTGTTGATGCAAATGTTCCTTAAGCCGCGACCCGCCGCCGCTCCTGCAATTCTTGATTGAGCATTTCGGCCAGTAGGAACGCCAGTTCGATGCTCTGCGCCGCGTTCAAACGCGGGTCGCAATGCGTGTGGTAACGGTCGGCCAGGTCCATCTGCGTCACATCAACCGCGCCGCCCGTGCATTCTGTGACATTCTGTCCGGTCATTTCGATATGGATGCCGCCGCCGTAAGTCCCCTCGGCACGGTGAACCGCGAAAAAGCCCTTCACCTCGGCCAAAATCCGTTCAAACGGCCGCGTCTTATAGCCATTGTCGGTCTTGATGACATTGCCGTGCATCGGGTCACAGCTCCACACTAGCGGATGCCCTTCGCGCTCGACCGCGCGGACCAGTGTCGGCAATCCGCGCTCAATCTTGTCATAACCAAAGCGCGTAATCAGTGTCATCCGCCCCGCCTCGCGCGCCGGGTTGAGCGTATCGAGCAGCCGCAGCAAGCTATCCGCCTCGGTCGTCGGGCCAACCTTCATCCCCAACGGATTGCCAACGCCGCGCAGATATTCGACATGCGCGCTGCCCTCAAAACGGGTGCGATCACCGATCCACAACATGTGCGCTGATGTGTCATACCATTGCCCGGTCAGGCTGTCCTGCCGCGTGAAAGCCTGTTCGTAGGGCAGCAGAAGCGCCTCATGGCTGGTGTAAAAGCTCGCGGTCTTGATCTGCGGTACGCTGTCGGCGTCGATGCCGCACGCCGCCATAAACTCCAGCGCCTCACCGATGCGGTTGGCGACATCGCGATATTGCTCGGCCCACGGGCTGCGCCCCATGAAGTCGTGGGTCCATGCATTGACCTGATGCAGGTTGGCATAGCCGCCGCTGGCAAAGGCGCGCAGCAGGTTGAGCGTCGCCGCCGACTGCGAATAGGCCTTTATCATCCGCTGCGGGTCGGGGATGCGCCCCTCCGGCGTGAAAGCGATGTCGTTAACAATATCGCCGCGATAGCTGGGCAGCTCAACGCCGTCGATGACCTCGGTGTCGGTCGAGCGCGGCTTGGCGAATTGTCCCGCCATCCGGCCCAGTTTCACCACCGGCAGTTTCGACGCGAACGTCAGCACCACCGCCATTTGCAACAGGACGCGGAACGTATCGCGGATATTGTTGGGGTGAAACTCGGCAAAGCTTTCGGCGCAATCACCGCCCTGCAACAGGAACGCCTTGCCCGAAGCGACCTTGGCAAGGTCAGCGGTCAAATTGCGCGCTTCACCCGCGAACACTAGCGGCGGATAGTTGGACAGCTCGCCCGTCACCCGCGCCAATGCATCGGCGTCGGGCCAATGCGGCATTTGCCGTGCATCGGCGGCTTTCCAGCTATCGGGCGTCCATTTCGCCGGCAAGGGGCGTTCCTTTCGTCAATATGCGCAGCCTGCACTGCTGCGGAGGCAGCGCATAGCGGCAAAGCCGCCGCAATGCTATGAGTCATGTAATGTAGATGGCAACAATGCAATCCGGTTGCTCGTGACGCAATTTTGCGACAAAGGCGGGGTAAGCAGCTAATCCGTAAGCCGTTACCAAAAGGCCAAAATTGCTCTCTCCCCACGCCTTAGCCCTTGCTCTTGCCGCCGCGATGATCGGCCAGAGCGCGTTTGCGCAAGCCACGCCCGCCGAGTCTACATCCACCCCAGCCCCTGCCCCCACGGGCGAAGACATTGTCGTGGTGGCGGAGCGCGGGCCGGGCAGCGTCATCACCGACGTTCCGGTCGATGAGGTGCTCGATGCGTCTGAAATCGCCAGTTACGGCGCATCGAACTTTGCCGACCTGATCGGGCAACTGGCGGTGCGCACCCGGTCGGGCGGCGGTCGCGGCGGCGGCATGCCCGTCATTTTGCTCAACGGGCGGCGTATTTCCGGCTTTGGCGAGCTGCGCAACATGGTGCCCGAAGCGATTGAGCGGGTCGAGATTTTCCCGCCCGAAGTCGCGTTGCAATTTGGCTATGCCGCCGACCAGCGTGTCGTCAACATCATCTTGAAGCGCGATTTTTCTGCTCTGACCACCAACGTGGAATTGGGAGCGGCGACGGCGGCGGAGCGCTGGTCACAAGAAATCGAAGCGTCGTTGCTGCGGCTGTCGGGCAAGGCGCGGATCAACCTGACCGCCAATGCATCTCACCAAGGCGCGATGCGTGAGTTTGACCGGGGTATCATCCAATCCAGCGGCAATGTAGATGACGGGCGGCGGCGCACGCTGCTCCCTGAAACCACCAACCTAACCCTCGACGGCACCATCGCCCGCCCGATCAATGATGTTATCGGTGCGTCGCTCAACCTGACCTATGGCCGGGGGGTATCGCGTTCTTTGCTCGGGCCATCTCTGGCCAATCCCGGCGCGGCACTGCGCGCGCAGAGCAACAGCAGCAGCTTTCATAGCGGGCTGAGTAGCGATGGCCGTATTGGTGAATGGCGGTGGAGCCTGACGGGCAATTATGACCGGGGCGACCGCCGCGCGGTCAGCGACACTATTGCCAACCCCGCCACCCCCAACCGGACCAGAACCCTGACCAATACCGCAGAGACGGAGGCCGTGCTGTCAGGCGGCCTGTTCGCACTGCCCGCCGGTCAAGTGCGTGCAACGATGCAAGGCGGGTGGAAATATATCACCCTCGCCGGGCGATCTAACCAGGCAAGCACGGTTACGCTGACCGATCTCAGCCGCACCGCATATTCGGCCAGCACCAATGTGGATGTGCCGATTGCCAGACGCGATGATGATGTTCTGGCCCTGCTTGGTGATTTGTCGGTCAACGGTCGTTACGCGCTGCGCGATGTCAGCGATTTCATCTTGCTGAAAAGTTCGACTGTGGGGCTCAACTGGAGCCCGGTCGAACGGCTCGACCTGATTGCGACGTGGGTCGGGGAACAGACTGCGCCCAGCGTCGGCCAGCTTGGCGCGCCATTGCTAACCACGTCGCTGCGCAGCATATATGACTTTGCTCGCGGCGAGACGGTGCTGGCCGACGTGGTAAGCGGCGGCAATGCCAACTTGCGCGCGGAAACCCGGCGTGACTTTCGCGCGCAGGCCAATTGGCGGCCGATTGCCGAAACCGAATTGCTGCTGACCGCCAGCTATGCGCGCGTCCTCTCGCGCAACACCACTGCTGAATTTCCATTGCTGACGCCGGAGATCGAGGCGGCGTTCCCGGGCCGCGTCACACGCGACAGCACTGGCCGGATCATCAGTGTCGATCAACGCCCCGTCAATTTCGAAGCCACGCGCGGGCGGCAAATCCGCTATGGCATCAGCTTCTCGCGCCAGTTCGGTGTGCCACAGGGGGGCGCTGGTGGTGGCAGGCCGCCCGGCGCTGGTGGCGGCGGCTCTGGTGGCGTTGGGGCGCGACGGGGCGGATTTGGCGTCATGTTCGGCGGGCCAGGCGCTGGTGGCCGCTGGTCGATCGCCGCCTATCACACCGTCCGGTTCGAGGATGAAGTTTTGATCCGCGCCGGTGTGCCCTTACTCGACCTGCTGAACGGGTCGGCGACAGGGTCCAGCGGCGGCTCTGCGCGTCATGAGGTGGAGTTTGACGGCGGCTGGTTTTTCAAGGGCGTCGGCCTTCGCGCCAATGGCAGCTGGCGGGCGGGAACGCGCGTCATAGGCGGGCCGATACCCGGCGGCACCGCATCCGACCTGAACTTCTCACCCGTGATGACCATCAATGTGCGCGGCTTCATCGATATCAATCAACAGGCCGCTTTCGTCGCGGCGCACCCGGTATTCCGCAACACGCGGATCCGTATCGCCATCGACAATCTGTTCGCCGACACACAAGAGGTGCGCGACGGCGTGGGCCTCGTGCCGTTGCGCTACCAAGCGGGCTATCTCAACCCGCAAGGCCGCACGATAGAGCTGTCATTGCGCAAACAATTTTAGGGGATTGGGGTGAAGTCAGGCAGCTTCAGCAGCCCATTGGTCAAGCAATCGCCGAGCCTCGTTCTGCACATCAGGCGATCGGTCAACAAGATGATGTAACCGATAGCCGCTTAGCTTCTGGGCAAGGGCCGTCCGATCTTTGTCGTCAAACTCGTCAAGTGCCTTGCCTTCAGTAGCAACAAACCAGCCGATTATCTCCCCGGCCAGTGCAATCGCCGCCTGCGCAGCATCAGAATCCAGAGCCTTGTTCTGAAGAACAGAATTGACATCCAAGCGCGTGCTGCAAGTCAGTTCATGGCTGGCAAGATACATTGCCTCAAGCACAATATGCCGAGGTTTATCTGCCAATAGGGTGTTGAGACTCGCCATAATCGCTAGCTCCATACCTCAAAATCGTCGCGCGGCAAATTGCGAATGATATATTCGTCTGATGTGACGCGGGCACGCACGCCAATGTCCGCTTTTTCTACCAGCTGCTTTGATACAGCCCGGTCATATGGAATAACCATGAATAAAGGCTGAAACTCGTCGAGCGACGCTTCCGCAGCCATCGACTGTATGATTTTGTGCTGGTTAGTATCTATCACACCATCAGCCAACTTGCTCTCCGCACCACGGAGAATGCCCGCACGATTGCGGTCAATCACAGCGCTGCCTTTGTCGTTCTCTCTAATATCCAGCGCATAAGTGCCGAACAGCCGCCATGGATCCGATGACGGCGGGTTACGCCCGATAAGCGTGTCAACTGCAGGAGCAGGAGCGCACCACACGAAATGAATCCCTCCATAGAAACGTTCATTCACAGTATAGGCCAGTTTCGTAACCGTCGAATATAATGCTAACAAATTACTATCTGCCCCAGTTCAGTGACTGCTATCACTTTTGTCCCGTGTAGGACATAGTGTGCGCAATAATTGGCGTCAAATCCGCCGGATCACCAGATTGCGAATCTCGCTCATATCCTCCATCGCAAAGCGCACCCCTTCGCGGCCCAGACCTGAGTCCTTGACCCCGCCATAGGGCATATTATCGACACGGTAGGACGATACATCGTTGACGACGACGCCGCCGACGTCGAGCTTGTCCCACGCGGCCAGCACCTGGTGGATGTCACGGGTGAACAGCCCGGCTTGCAGCCCGAACTTGCTGTCGTTGACCTCCGCCATCGCGGCCGTCCAGTCGGTAAAGGAGGAGATGATGGCGAGCGGGCCGAACGCTTCTTCGCGGTAGGCGGCGGCGCTGCGATCGACATTCTCCAACAGGGTCGCCTCCAGCATCGCGCCGTCGCAGCCACCGCCGCACAGCAGCCGCGCCCCGCCCGCGACCGCCGCGTCGATCCAGCCTTTCAGCCGCGACGCCTCCTTGATCGAGATCATCGGGCCGATGAAGGTCGCGCGGTCTTTGGGGTCGCCCGCGATTAACGTCCGCGTGCGCGCCACCAACATATCGCGGAAGTGATCGTAAATATCGGCGTGGATGATGATCCGCTGGACCCCGATGCACGACTGCCCCGATTGATAGAATGCGCCAAAGATGATGCGCTCCAGCGCATGATCGAGGTCGGCATCCTTATCGACGATAACCGCCGCGTTACCGCCCAGTTCGAGCACAACCTTTTTCTTGCCCGCCTTGGCCTTCAGTTCCCAACCTACGCCGGGCGAGCCGGTGAAGCTGAGCAGTTTTAGGCGCGGGTCGGTGGTGAATAAATCGGCCCCGTCGCGCGTCGCGGGCAATATGCTGAACGCGCCCTCTGGCAGGTCGGTCTCACTGAGCACTTCGCCCATGATGATCGCGCCGAGCGGGGTTAGCGACGCAGGCTTCATTACGAACGGACAGCCGATGGCGATAGCGGGCGCGATTTTGTGTGCAGCAAGGTTGAGCGGAAAATTGAACGGCGAGATGAAGCTGCACGGGCCAATCGGCACCCGTTTCCACATGCCCATATAACCCTTGGCACGCGGGCTGATGTCGAGCGGCTGGACCTCGCCATAGTTGCGCGTCGATTCCTCTGCGGCGATGCGGAACGTGTCGATCAACCGGCCGACCTCGCCCTCGGCATCGTTGATCGGCTTGCCCGCCTCTACGCACAGCGCATAGGCCAGCTCTTCGCGCCGCTCACGGAACCGCTGCACGCAATGGTCGAGCACCGCTTGGCGTTCATAGCTTGCCATCTCCGCCATCGGCTCGGCGGCGCGAACCGCGCCCGCAATCGCTTCGTCGATGATGTCCGGTGTCGCCAGCGCGGTGTGGAACGCGACTTCGCCGGTGAACTTGTCGGTCACCGCAAGGTCAGCGTTCGGCTGCGCCGCCTTGTTATTGAGATAGAGCGGATAGGTGGATTTGAGCTTCATATCATACTCCGTTCGGGCTGAGCCTGTCGAAGCCCTGTCCTTTTCGAAAGACAAAAACGGCCCTTCGACAAGCTCAGGGCGAACGGTTCAGATTAGTCACAAAGCCTTTGACAGGTCTTTGATATCCTTGTTCAAAATCTGGTCATTCTCGCTATAGTCGACCGGACAGTCGATCAAATGGACGCCCGGTGTATCGCGGCAATGCGCGATCAATTCGGCCAGATGCGCAGCACTGGTCACGCGGTGGCCATGCGCGCCATAGCTTTCGGCATATTTGACAAAATCGGGGTTGCCATAGGTCAGCCCGAAATCGACAAAGCCCATATTTGCCTGTTTCCAGCGGATCATGCCATAGGCATCGTCGCGCAGGATCAGCACGGTGAGGTTGAGTTTCAGGCGGACGGCCGTCTCCATTTCCTGGCTGTTCATCATGAAACCGCCGTCGCCGCAGATCGCCATCACCTTGCGCGTCGGATAGAGCATCGCGGACATCATCGCCGAGGGCAGCCCCGCACCCATGGTGGCCAGCGCATTGTCGAGCAGCACAGTGTTCGGGCGATAGGCGGTATAGCCGCGTGCAAACCAGATTTTGTAAACGCCATTGTCGAGGCAGATGATGCCATCGTCGGGCATGGCGGCGCGGACTTGCGCGACCAGATGCGGCGGGAATATCGGGAAGCGTGTGTCAACTGACAGGCGTTGAGTATGCGCGACCTCAGCGGCGCGATAGGCCAGCATATGGTCGAAGCGCCATGATCCGCTGGGGACAATATCTTCCTTCATCTGCCAGATCGCATTGGCGATGTCGCCAATCACCTCGATGCCCGGAAAATAGACGGGATCAACCTCCGCCGTGCGGGTCGACAGGTGGATAACCGTCGGTCCGCCGTTTCGCATGAAGAAGGGCGGTTTTTCGATAACATCATGGCCAATGTTGACGATGCAGTCGCTATCCTCAACCGCACGGTGGACAAAATCGCCCGCTGATAGCGCGGCGCAGCCAAGGAACTTGGGGTGACGTTCATCGATCACACCCTTGCCCAGCTGTGTCGTCAGGAAGGGTATGCCGGTTTTCTCGATGAACTGAAGCAGCATCCGGCTGGTGCTCGTGCGATTGGCCCCGGCGCCGATGACGAGGATCGGTGCCTTGGCCGCCTCTAGCGCCTCCACCGCCGCGCGGACAGCCTTGGGATCCGCGCTGGGGCGGCGCGAGATGCTACGCGGTATCGGCACACTATCAGTATGTTCGTCGGCAATGTCTTCGGGCAGCTCGATATGCGTCGCGCCGGGCTTTTCCTCCTCGGCCAAGCGGATCGCTTCGCGCACGCGGCTGGGGATATTGTCCGACGACTGCATCTGATGGGTATATTTGGTGATCGGCCCCATCATCGTCACGACATCGAGGATCTGGAAACGCCCCTGCTTGGATTTCTTGATCGGTTTTTGTCCGGTAATCATCATCATCGGCATGCCGCCGAGCGTCGCATAGGCAGCGGCGGTGACGAAATTGGTCGCGCCTGGGCCGAGTGTGGCGATGCACACGCCGGTCTTGCCCGTATGGCGGCCATAAGTGGCGGCCATGAAGCCCGCGCCTTGCTCATGCCGAGTCAGGATGAGGCGTATCTGTTTGGAGCGCGACAGGCTGTCGAGAAAGTCGAGATTCTCCTCGCCTGGCACACCGAATATATATTCGACGCCCTCACGCTCTAGACATTCAACAAACAGGTCAGACGCTTTTTTGCCGCTTGTCGCCATGGGTCGCTCCTCTTGATGCCGCAGAGTCATCTCTCACGTGCAATTTGTGGTGCGACCCCATGCATCGGATGCGGGAAAGGATGCGCGTCCCCCCGTCTGTCCCTTTGCTAGACCACCCTATCGAAAGCCAATCCCCCTGTCACGGGGGGAGTCGCCCACTACGGCTAATTGGAAAAGAAAAGGGTGCGCCTATCCAACGCAGACGCACCCTCACAAATTGCCATGGAGATGGTCAGCCAGTCGGCGCTGCCGCAGCAGGCGGCCCAGCAGCGCCCGGATCGGGCATGACGGCAGCCGAATGATCGTCAGAATTGACATATTCAAGGTCAGCGCGCTTTTCGTTAAAAGCGGCGGCATCTGACGGCGCGAGATTGGGGCGACCCATCATGAATCCCATGCGTATCGTGCAACGCACATAATAGGTCTCGTCTGATTCGGTTTCGAGCGTCAAAGCATCTCGTGCTTCGCTACGCGCATTGAATTCATGTGTGCCGGGAGCAAGGTTTACAACAAAATATTTTCCTGAACCGAGCGAACTAATGCGTTCCATGCCCATATTTACGCCGCAACCCATCGCACCGCCGATCATTGTTCCAGGGCGCCAGAAAATTACTTGGCTCTGCCCAGGTGGTGGCCCCGGAATCACTGCCGGTGCCTCAGTGCCGTCTGCGGCAAAGGCTGGTGTATATGATGGGGCTAGAGTCGCGCCCGCCAGTGCAAATGCTAGTAATAATTTCTTCACTGCTTCCCTCCTTGTTGAAAATCATTTTCTGCTGCGGCAGGCGCTGCTTCGGCTCCAGCTTGTGACGTACTATCCGATGGCAGTGGTACCGGGGGCTGAACAGGCACATCCTCTGCAAATCGGGCAATGGCGATCTGCCCCAAGGGCAAGTCAACGCTAGTGCCAGTCACAAGAAAACCGGCCAGTGGAATTACTGAGCTGACTGCCAAGGCTTCAGCCGTATTATTCCGACCGGCTAAACTAATCCGCATACTCCTCAATGGAATGCGTCTGTTGCCCCACATTATATAACGCGCAGCAACAATCAGCTCTCCTGCACGGCCACCTAAGCCTCGCCCCTGTGCATGCACAACCTGACCTTCTCCAGAAACTCCAACAGGGATAATCTCGACACCGTTCACACTCACTGGCTCGGCAAGTGAAATAGGAAACATATCGCCTCGCACCGCAGTCCGTGACGAAACGGGCGCATCAAGTTGAATCATTACAGCAGTTCCAAAAGGAATGAATGAGAGCGATGGCGCAATGGTAGCCGTGCCAACTCCCTCGCTGTCCGCGCCTTGAGAATCACCTGTCTCTACCGTCACGGGATCGGGCACAAGCTGTGCCTCCTGCGCAAAAACACCAATGCTCAAAAGACCAAAAGAAAAAAATATGGGTGAGAGGCAAGATATTCGCGCGACTATATTATGCTCTTTGCTCATAGTGAAATGGTATCGATTGCAAAGTGAAAGTAAATAATAATTTGCGCTGAATCGGATATTTTCACCCATCCCCGTCGAACAGCCCGGCCAGTTGGTCGATGATCGCCCCGCCCAATTGTTCGGCGTCCATGATCGTCACCGCCTTGCTATACCAGCGCGTCACATCATGGCCAATGCCGATGGCGATGAGTTCGATGGGCGATTTACTTTCGATCCACGCGATGACTTGGCGCAAATGCTGGTCGAGATAGCCACCCGAATTGACGCTGAGCGTCGAATCATCAACCGGTGATCCATCCGAAATCACCATCAGGATGCGGCGATCCTCAGGCCGCCCGATGATTCGGCTGTGCGCCCAGATCAAGGCCTCGCCGTCGATATTTTCCTTGAGCAGCCCTTCGCGCATCATCAGGCCGAGCGCATTGCGCGCGCGGCGATAGGGTTCGTCAGCGGGTTTATAGACGATATGGCGCACGTCGTTGAGCCGCCCGGGCTGGGGCGGGCGACCAGCGCTGAGCCAATCCTCGCGCGTTTGGCCACCCTTCCATGTCCGTGTGGTAAAACCCAGTATCTCGGTCTTGACCCCGACGCGTTCGAGCGTGCGTGCCAGTATATCGGCGCTGATTGCCGCGATGCTGATCGGGCGGCCACGCATCGATCCCGAATTGTCGATCAGCAGCGTGACAACGGTATCGCGAAAATCGGTGTCGCGCTCGACCTTATACGACAGCGACAGCGTCGGGTTGGCAACGACGCGGGCGAGCCGTGCTGCGTCAAGGATACCTTCCTCCTGATCGAAATCCCACGCGCGGTTTTGCTGCGCCATAAGGCGACGTTGCAGGCGGTTGGCAAGCCGCGTCACCGCCGATTGCAGCGGCACCAATTGCTGGTCGAGATAGCCGCGCAGCCGCGCCAGTTCATCGGCATCGCACAGGTCGAGCGCGGCGACCACCTCGTCATGTTTGGTCGAGAATATTTTGTAGTTGAAATTGGGGATGTCGTGATGCTGGCGGTTGGGGCGGACGGGCATCGGTGCATCGTCGCCCATTTCGCCCATATCGCCGTCGTCACCCTCTTCGAAATCCTCGGCCTCGGCCTCGCCCTCCTCACCCTCGTCGCTTGTCCCATCGCGCAGTTCGGCGCGCGCCTGCGCCTCGGCCGATCCACCCTCCTGATCTTCGTCGCCCGCTTCGCTATCGTCTGGCTGATCTTGTGGTTCGTCGCCCCCCTCAATATCGTCGCCCGCCAGGTCAGACACGATCAGATCCAGATTACGCAGCATCTGTGTCGAAGCTTCGGCATAGGCGCGCTGATCGTCGATCAGCAGGCCAAGCGCCTCCATGTCGGCACCTGCGCGCCCTTCGATCATCGGTTCGACATAGGCGAGTCCCGGCTGCGCACTATCGGGGACGGGCAGGCCAGCCAGCCGTTGCCGCACCAGTAATTCGACTGCGCTCGCCATTGGCACATCTTCGAGCCGCAACGCCCGCGTTATCGGGTCGCTGGCAAAGCGCGCCTCAGCCTCTGCCGTCAGATTGGCACGCAGCCCCGCCATCGAACGCGCACCAAGCGCGGCAATCCGCGCTTCCTCCATGCTGTCAAACACCGCCCCGGCTATAGGGTCGGCGGGGCGCATTTTGGCGTGAACCGCCGCGCGGTGATGTTTGAGCCGCAGCGCCTGTGCATCCGCCTGTCCGCGCGCAACGCCCACATCGCCGCGTGGCAATGTTCGCGCGGGCGCGGTAACTTTGATCGTCTTGCCTACGCTGTGTGGGGCATCGGCGGTAAAGCCCAGATCAACCTCCGCCTCACCCGACAGCGCGCGCGCCGCACCGGCAAGAACGGTCTTTAGATCATCAAGGGCGGTGGTTGTGGCCATCGCGCATCCATAGGGAGCGACGGCGGTTAGGTGAAGCCTATAAAATTATGACCTAACCTGCTTTGGCCCAGGCATTGATATGCTGGTGCCCACCATAGACCGCGTCGGGCAAGCTCGCGGCGAGCGCATCGTCGTCATCGGCGCGCTCACCAAGCGCGCCTAGCGCCTTATCGAGCAACGCATCAAGCGTGACGCCATCTTGATTCAAATGGCTGTGCGCCGCCAGATCATTGACCCAACCGACAAAGCTTTGCGCGTCGTCGCCCAATAACGGCTGGCTCGGCAACAGATCGGACGCGATGGCGAGCCATGCCTCAGCTTCTGGCAGGAAATCGCCGCCCGCCCCAACAGGATAGCTGTCAATAACTGCGCTCGCTATTTCGGCAATCGTCGCGGCAACCCACGGAAACCCAGTGTCTGCGGCGAGGCGAAGCTGGTGCTGCGCACCATCCACCTTTAACCAATTCCATTGGCCTTGCGAGACGCTCTCGGTTGAAGGTTCAATGTCGGTTGCAGGTTCAGCATCGTAGGATGGTTCAACTTCAGGCGCGATGAACGATTCTGGCTCAGCCTCTGCTTCAGGCTCGCATTCGTCCTCAATCACTTCGGCTGGCCCGGCTTCAAAATCAGCTTCTTCGGCAGTCCGCACAACGCGCCGCAAGCGCGACGCCGCGCTATCATCCATCACTGTCTGTGCGACATGCGCCTCGGCGCGTTCCTGCTTGGCTTCGGCGCGCTGTTCGCTGCCCGATTTCAGCGCCGCCAATGCACGTGGTGTGAGCCAAAGCGCGATGATAGCCAATATCACCAACGGCAGCGTCGCCATCACCCAAGTGACGGGCGATGCCGCGTCAGCCGTAGCAACGGTCATCCACGCACTGCCGGACAAGGAGCCGAATATCAGCACATTGACCGCGAAGAGGAAGGCGTATTTTTTCATAACTACCCAATTGTCACCATGAACAATTAGATGAATAGCAGTTGAATCCTCAACAATTGGCAAACGCCGTGTTAACGAAGCCAAGTCAATATGTTATGCGGATTTCCCGACCACGCTTTCGGGCAAATCCTTGCCAAACACGCGCTGATAATATTCGGCGACCAGCATCCGTTCGGCCTCGTCGCATTTATTGAGGAAGGTCAGGCGGAACGCAAAGCCGACATCCTTGAATATCGTCATATTCTGGGCCCAGCTGATGACCGTGCGCGGGCTCATCACCGTCGAAATGTCACCGTTCATAAATCCTGCGCGCGTCAACTCCGCCACCTTGACCATATTATCGACCATCGCCTTGCCATCGGGGTGATCATATTCGCCAGACTTCGCCAGCACGATCCGCGCCTCTACCTCTGCCGGCAGATAGTTGAGCGTGACAACAATGTTCCAACGGTCCATCTGGCCCTGGTTGATTTGCTGCGTGCCATGATACAGCCCCGTCGTATCGCCAAGGCCGACGGTGTTGGCGGTCGCAAACAGGCGGAAATAGGGGTTGGCACGGATGACACGGTTCTGGTCGAGCAGCGTCAACTTACCGTCGCTTTCCAGCACGCGCTGGATGACGAACATCACGTCGGGACGCCCCGCATCATATTCGTCAAACACCAATGCGGTCGGGGTTTGCAGCGCCCAGGGGAGCAACCCTTCGCGAAACTCGGTCACTTGCTGGCCATCGCGCAGGACAATCGCGTCGCGGCCGATCAGGTCGATACGGCTGATATGCGCATCCAAATTGATGCGTATGCACGGCCAGTTGAGGCGGCTCGCCACCTGTTC
Organism: Pseudomonadota bacterium; assembly: GCA_038041635.1. Lineage (GTDB taxonomy): Bacteria > Pseudomonadota > Alphaproteobacteria > Sphingomonadales > Sphingomonadaceae > Sphingopyxis. The sequence goes on along the minus strand of JBBTFY010000035.1, from coordinate 5,733 downwards.
GATATGCGTCGATTTGCCGGTGCCGTGATAGCCCTGCACCATCACGCGGCGGTTATGCGCAAAGCCCGCACAGATGGCGAGCGTGGTGTCGGCGTCGAACACATAGGCGGGGTCGAAATCGGGGACACGCTCATCCGCCTCGCTGAACGCGGGGATTTGCATATCGACGTCGATGCCGAACAGATCGCGGACGCTGACCATCTTATCCGGCGCATCGAGCACGGTTGTGCCGCGCGCATCGGGCTGAATATTGGGGATGTCGGTCATGGGGTATGCTTTCCGTTCGCGTGAACTCACGCCTTTAGAGCCGAGAGGCAAGCAAAGGCAAGCTATGGTGCCTTGCGGTTTATGGCCCTTTACGCGTTTTCCTTAGCCTGTAGCCAGCTTGCGACGTGTGCCGCACGGCGAATATCGATCTTTACATCATCGCTCTGGCGTTCAAATAGCATTTGACCCGCTCGGGCAATTAGCCATTTTGGATAGTGAACCAATATCCACCATGAAGCAGAAGGTGACCCTGCAAATGCGGCGAGCACATGACGCGCCGGGAATGCGCGCCGCCAAAGCAATGCGGTTCGCCTAAGCAATGAAGGCGCGACCGCCAACTCCGCACGGAAACTGACGATTGCGCGTTGATCGAAATCTTGCAGGGTCAGGAGTAAAGCACAGTCCAAATGGTGCGTTGACGGCGGTGGCGTCGTGCCAGCCGGATAGGGCAAAACGACCTGATCATGATAGCGCCGAACCATTGCAAACAATAACGAACAGCCGCGCGCCCAGTTTCCAATTTTCGCCATCTCCCAAAATCGCTCCCAGTCAATCTCTGACGAACGCACAAGAGACGCAATATCGTTGAGGGTCAGCGGGCCATTGTCGAAATGATGGTCATAAACGGCATGAACGATTAAATGGAGCAATGTGTCGGTCGGCGGGAGAAATGCGATGCCGCCATGACGCTCGATCCGCTCCAACAGCGCGCTCGTATCGCCAATAGTGCCGCTCTTTTCTGTAACCGTAATATGCTCCATCAATCGGGTATGCACTTCGACGGATATTCCCGATTTCTGGCACCGAAGCGGCGGAAGATGCTTTGTGTATTCGAGTGCATGCTCAGGCGGCTTTGCGTATTCGTCGCGCCGCTTAAATCCATTTCTTTCAAGGATATCGAGCACTTTGAGAGCATTTTCAGGTGCAACGATAATATCGATATCTCTCATCGGCCTCAACGCCGGTTGCGTATAGGCATGCAGGAATAGCCATGCTCCCTTTAGTGCAGCGTAGGGGATCAAAGCGGCGTTCAATATGGCGTCAAGTCTGTGCAGGGAATGTCGGACGCGCAATGAGCGCAGAGCCGATTGCCGGTATGACTCGGCCCATATATTTGCAACATCTTCGGGAACAGCCCATTCCTGTGCGTGCATTTTGCGGTGGTGGTGCAAGATCGGGCCAAGTCGATGCTGCGCCGCCATCTTGCAAAGCGTCTGCCAGTCGCTGGCGCCCAGTCCGACCGTTTTTTTCGTGTCCACGAGACGCGTCGTCGAAATCATATCGAGGAGTAGATATTTGAGATCACGTCGAGCCACGCTCTTCATGCCGCTCATGCCGCCACTACCGATCCCGTGAAGAGGTCTGCCGATGACCCTTGGCGCAATATCCGACCTTCATGTAGTTCGATCACCTGATCAGCCTGATCCAACATGGCGAGGCGGTGACCGATGAGGATGATCGTCATGTTACCGTGGAGGTTGGCAATCGCGCGGCGGATAGCGGTTTCGTTGGCTGGATCGAGTGCGCTGGTTGCTTCGTCGAGAATAAGCAAAGTTGGGGCGCAGAGCAGCGCCCTAGCGAGCGCTATCCGTTGGCGTTCGCCGCCTGATAATCGAACCCCGCCGTCGCCAACGATAGTGTTTAAGCCGTCAGGCAAAACGAAAACGAAATCAGCAGCAGCCGCGCTCAACGCGACGTTCAGATCGGCCTCGCTAGAATGCGGGCCGGCCCAAAGCAAATTATCGCGAACCGAAGCATGAAACAAAAAGGCATCTTGTTGAACATAGGATAGGGATCGCCGCCACTGCCGGCGTTTGGCCCCGACGATGGGGGTGTCATCCACGGCAAATATCCCCTGATCTGGTTCGAGGATACCCGTCACAATATCAGCCAGACTGCTTTTTCCAGACCCAGATGCACCGATGATGGCGGTTGTCTGTTTGGCTGGGATGATGAGTGAAATAGCGTCCAATGCGGGGGCGGTTCGGCCAGCATAAGTCAGCGACACACCATTGAGCGTAATCGCCTGAATTAGCTCTAGTCGCTCAAAGTTTGCATCTATTGGCTCGGCGTTTTGCTCCAGTTCAACAAGCAGATCCCGTATCTCATCAAGCGCTGGAACCGCATGGAGCCAATAATGCCACCCCTGCTGAAGCGCACCCAGAATCGGAACCAACCGGATTGATACCAGCAACAACGGGAGCAATATCGGTATAGGCACATGCCAGAATTCCAACCCGATATATACGATTATAGAGAGCAGCGCCGCGCCACCAATTTGCAATGCCGCCTGCCCGAGCATGGATTGCCGAGAATAGGCCATTTGCTGCTTGCGAACCGAGTCAATGACCTTTGCAAAAGCAGTCGTTTGCGGGCCTTCATTGCTGGTTAGCTTGGTCATGCGGATCGCGGCAACGCCCTCCTGCACCTGCTGATGCATGGCCTTATTCGCACGGCCATAATCATGGCCAAGCTCAGCAACGCGCCGCCGCAACCCAGTAAAGCCGATGATCACTGCCGCCCCCCCTGCCGCAACGACAAGCGCCGTTTGCCATGACAGGATAAGTGCCGTGGCAAAGTAAGCGATGGCTACGAGCGACGTTGCAATAAGTTGCATGGCGCTGGTCAAGCCCGACCCCACCCGGGCGATATTGGTGATCAGGAGCGCGCTGAAATCCGATGCGCGTTCCTGCGCCATCCAGCGCCATTCGACGTTCACTAAGCGGTTGAAACAATTTGCTCTCAGGCCGTCAACGGCGCTGAACTCAAGCCTGTTTCTTGCTTCTTGAAGGAAATATTGAAGCGACGCGCGCAACGCTATCAGCACGACAAACAGGCACAGTAGAATGCCAAGGGGATGGTGCAGGCCAAGCCCGTCAAGCAATCCGCCTAGCCGGGAAGTCGATGGTTCGGTCTGTCCAGCAACCATCAAAATGGGAACAAGAAGTATGATCCCAACACCTTCGGTGAGGGCGGCGGTGAGCATCAGTGTAAAGACCAGCACGACGTTTCTTCTAGGAGCCTCGCGCAACAGCCCAGCAAGCGCCACTACCGCCAATTTGTCGATTTTCCGTGATGAGATCGAACGGTACAGTGACACCATTTCATTCCAAAGAAAGCGGGCCGCCGTGAAGGACGCTGGCCCCGATCAGGACATAGTGCAAAAAATCAGACTATGGCAATCCACTTGACTGAACAGATAAACCGAACCATTTCTCTTTGTAGTTCGGTCGCGTTGGTATATCGTCCACACCCATTAACTTTACTAGGGCAGAAAACATGATCAGCCAAGTTTGGCAGCGCAATGAAAACTGGGTTGGCTCGCAGATTGAAGACAATTTCGTGATGGTGAACATCGATACTGGTAAATATGTTTCGCTCAATTCCTCGGCCGGTGCCGTTTGGCAGGCGCTGGAGCAGCCGCGCACACAAGCAGAGTTAGAGAGCGGCTTGTTAACAGACTATGTGGTTGATGCGGCAACCTGCGCCCACTCAATATCTGGCCTGCTTGAGCAGATGCGCGAATTGCAGCTCGCGGCACCGAATTGAGCGAGCTGCCCTTCAGGGCACGCGCATTCGGACAGGATTGGGCGGCCGACCTTCCGCTCACCCGTTTTGATGCCATGAATGGCGCGGTAACCCATAGGGGTTTCGAAGTTCGGCGGGTATCCCAGCTACCGCAACGCGGCATAATCACTCGCAGAGGGCGCGGCGAAATTTACGACGATGGTTTTCGCTTTAGCTGGACCAATGTTGCGACTTTTGATGTCCAGGCGGCGCGGCAGATCAGCTACCTCCCGCGCGGCGGCTGGCGCGGAACAATGCCCGATACCTTCTTTAGCACCGTCACGGCGCTGGCCATGGCTGGGATCGGTATGTTGCCGTTACACGCCAGCGCGATCGAACTCGATGGGCGTGCCTTCCTGTTCGCTGGAAAAGCGGGAGCGGGTAAATCCACTCTGACGGCGGAATTGCTCGCGAAGGGCGCACGCTTTATCGGAGACGATCTGTCGGTGCTGGCCCCGCCCGATGGCAAGATGGGCTTTCGCGTGACCCGCGGTCGGCCGTTGATTCGCCTCCACCCTGCCACGGCCGCGCTTATCGATGCCGCACTGTGCGAACATGCCCCAGAGGATGCACGGGGTAAATTGCTGGCCCAACCCAGAATACGCGCAGCGGATGCAGCATATCCGCTCGCCGGTATTTTCCTGCTCGGTCCCGGCCCCGCAGAAGTGCCGCCGTCGGAGGCGCTAAGGCTATTACCATCGCACCTGTTTCGGCCACGCTGGCTGGGCGCGATGCCCGGACATGGACAACGCCGCGCTTGGCTCCTGGACCTTGCAGGCCGAGTGACGGTCCGGCGGCTGGCCGCGGTTGATGGATTCGACTCAGTGGCACGGCGTTTACGGACGGACGCCGCGATGGCGGCAATGGCGGATATAAATGGATGAAAGCCCCTTTGACGATCACCCCTGAACCAGCAAAGGCGCTTTCCGCAACCACCGAAGTGCGGCTGCTGCAGGATGCCTTGGCGAAGCACCCCGCTTCGACAGCACTACAGAGTATGTTGGTCAAGGTTCTCAATGAACTCGATCAATTCGACGAGATCATCGCTTTGTTGGCGCCGGCGCTTGATACGCTCGATAGTGACACAGCGCTTGTGCTGGCGCGCGCCTGTTTTGCAAAACAGGATGATCGGCACCTCGCGCTTGCACAAATGGCTGCGGATCGCGCACTTTGCGTAGCAAGCGGAAACTTCGTTTCGGCGCGGGCGATGGCCGATCAGGCTAAGGTTCGGCTTCGGCTTGGCGAAAACGACGCGGCCATTGCCATATTACGTGCTGCGCTCGCACTGGATCGTCACAGCACCACCGCTTTCAAACGCCTTTCGCTTCAACTATTGCGACAGGGTCATCCGTCTTTGGTCGAGCAGCTGACCCGCGACTTGATCGCCGATGGCATTTGTCATTCGCGCGTGCTCGCCGCGCGGACGATGGCGCTCGCCGCACTGGGCCGGGACAAAGACGCGCGGTCAATGGTCGACATTGCGCGCTTCCTGCATAATGCACTGATCGCGCCGCCGCTGGGTTGGGAGAGCCTGGATCATTTCAACGCCGCACTGGTCGCCGAGTTGACCGACAATTCCGCGCACCGCCTTGATCGGTTCGGCACTGCTTCGACCCGCACCTGGCGGCTTGATTCGCCCACCGCCGGTGCCACACCATTGTGGCAAATGCTGCTTGAGCAGATCGCCCGAACAGTGGAAATCTGGGCCAATTCCCTTTCTCCTGCCGATCACCCTTGGCTCGCCGCACGACCAGAGCGGGCAATGCTCCGCAGTTGGTGCGTGATCACCGAGGCCGAGGGCTATGAGCGCTGGCATATGCACCCCGACGGCTGGTCGAGTGGTGGATATTACCCCCTTATTCCGCTTAGGCTTAGCCATAACTTGGGAAAATCCGGCAG
>JBBTFY010000034.1:0-23159 GCA_038041635.1 Pseudomonadota bacterium | reverse complement strand
ATGGCGTTGGTCAGCGCATCGGTCACCTGCGAGCTGATCGCGAAACGTGCGATACTGCCAATCGCCCCACTCGCGCGGCCAACCGTATTGCCCAGGACATTGCCCAATATCGAACGGCCAATGCCGCGCCCCGCGCTGCGGCGCGGTGCTTCACAGCCATCGCTGCTCGCTTGCGCGGCGGCGGATGTGGCGGGCAGAACGAGTGTCGGCACCGCTATGACAAGGCCAAAACAGGCGAATAGCGCAAGCGTGCGCGACAGGGGATAGTTTATGCTCATGCGATGAATCTACGCCTCCAACTGATAGTCGTCAACAAACGCTATTGCTGCACGCACTGATAAGCCCTTGGGACTTAACACACTATGATGCGCATCACGGCGCAGCCCGCCCCCTTATGCCATTGCCAAGCGCGGTCAGCCGTGCGACGTTGCACGCACATCGGCGCACAGAATGCCGGGGAATAAAGGGGTCATAATCATGCTTCGGTCGCGCAGCTACGCGCCCTCTGTGGCGCTCACCCCCTATATTGCCCGCCATTATGTCTTTTCGGTCGATGCGCCCGACAGTTTCGAACTGGTAGACCAGCTGCTCTCCGAAACCGCGTTCATCCGCATCTTGCTCAAGGGTGACTGGAGCGGCGAGCTTGCGCCTGATGAATGGGGCAACGTCGGCCCGATGGTGTTTTTCGGCCCCAATTCCAAACCGTTCAAGGTGCGGGTTCGCGGCGGATTCAACGTTGTCGGCATTGCCCTTTGCCCCGCCGGGTGGCGCGCCTTGTTCGACCAGACGGCATCCGACTTTACCGACCGGATGCTCCCGCTCTGCGAACTGTGGGGTGAATTATCGAACCGCATCTTTGCGGCCATCAGCGCCATCAACCCCGATGACGATGCCGCCATCGTCGCGGCCATCGAACTGTTTTTTCGCGAACGCCTGGAATCGCGGGGCTGGCAATCGCCCAATCCTGCCATGATGGCGTTTGAGCTGATAGCGCGCAACAACAGTATCACCATGATCAGCGATGCAGCCGCGCAAATCGGCCTATCCACCCGTCAGATGGAACGACAGTGCAAATCCACATTCGGCATGACCCCCAAAACCATATTGGGCCGCAGCCGTTTCCTCGACATGGCGTCGGCGATGCGCGGGCTGTCACATCCCAGCGAAGAACAATTGGCTGGCCTTCGCTATTATGATCAATCGCACCGTAACCGCGAGTTTCGCCGCTTCATTGGCATGACCCCGCGCCAATTTGAACAGACGTCAACGCCGCTGCTGACAGCTGGCCTTGAGCTGCGCAACCTGCGCAAGGCCGAGGATGCAGGGCGCTAGCCATAGATTCTCGACCTAAAGGTCGTCGGCTTTCATCGCAAAGATCGTTTTATGCGGCACATAGGCCGCCATCGCATCGAGCAAGGCTTCTAGGGTGTCGCGCACCACCATGATCCCGTGATGCGCGTCGCGGATGAAACCGACATCACACATATGCTGGTTGAACGCGACCAGATGGTCGTAAAACCCGCCGACGTTGAGCACACCTACGGGGCTTTGGTGATAGCCAAGCTGTGCCCAGCTTATCGCCTCCCACAGTTCGTCCATCGTCCCCACCCCCCCCGGCAGGGTGATGAATCCATCGGACAAATCGGTGAACAGCCGCTTGCGTTCGTGCATGCCGGGAACCACATGCAACTGGGTGCAGCCGCGATGCGCGACCTCCGCGTTCACCAATGCTTCGGGGATGATGCCGATCACCTCTCCGCCCGCACTAAGCGCCGCATCGGCGACCGCGCCCATCAGGCCCAACCGCCCGCCACCATAAACGACAGTGATGCCGCGTGTGGCCAGAGCGCGCCCGACATCGCGCGCGGCGTCGAAATATATGGGGTTGATCGGGCTCGCCGATCCACAATAGACTGCAATGCTTTTCATGATGCGCCCTTAGCCAATGATCGCGGGTTAAGTCGATACTGCATGGTCAATAATCGCGTTGCACGCGCACATTCACGCTCTCCCGCCCCAGCGTCGAGATGCTCCCCAGCAACGCCAGCCAGCGGGTAATCTGATATTCCACCCGCGTTGCGCTATAGCCCCGGCCGTCGGTGATAATCTCGACATAGACCCGCCGCGTCACATATTTTCCCGCCGCGATGCTGGTCCCCGTGCCCAGCACGCTATCGGCGGGCAAGATGCGCAGGCGGTCGAGCCCCGTCGCGCGGCGCAGCGCATTGATGGGGTCCAGACCTTCGCCGCCGTCGCGCAGCGCTGCCAGCGCCAGTCCCAGCTGGGCGGCCTCTGTCACCGATATATTGGTGATCGAGGTGCCAAACAAAATCCGCGATAACAGCTCATCCTCGGGCAATGCGGGCACCGATGAAAAGGTGATTTCGGGGCGCAGGCCCGTGCCGCGCACGCGGATGCTGGCATCGAGTCCGGCAATGTCATCAACCGCGACAATGTCGAGCACCGGGTCCACCGGCGTGCTACCGTTAAATCTTATGGTGCCGCTCTGCAAGGCAAAGCGCCGTCCGGCAAAATCATAGTCGCCGCGCACCAGACGCGCCGTTCCATTTATCGCGAAATTGGCGACATCACCGCGCACCGCAACATCGGTGGACCATATGCTATTGATGCCAAGCCCGGTGACGGTGAAGCCATCACTCCCGGCAATCGCCAGATTAAGCCGCCACGGCAAATAGCGCTGGCGCTGGCTTGGGCGATCAGCCGGCACATTGGTTTCGACGACATTGATGACGGGAAGCGAGTCAATCGCGGTCGCGCGGCCCAGCCGGAACCGGCCGGAATCAAGCTGTAACTGTCCCGAAATCATCCCGCCGTCGTCATTACGGAGCAACCGTACCGGGCCACTGACCCGCGCCATCAGATCATCACGGTCGATCAACAGCGCGCGTGTGGCATTCAGGCGGATGTCCATCGCCAGATTGCCGCTCAGCGCTAAATCGATGTCGCCCGCTCCGCTGATACTGCCGCCACCCGCTGTCACGCCGCTGATGTCGCGTAGCCGCAGCCGCGACCCGTCGAACCGGCCAACCGCGCTGATGCCGGTGATGACCGTGCCTGTTTGCAGGCTTTCGACACGGGCATCACGGGCACGAACGACGCCGCTTATGCTGGGGGCATTCATCGTTCCGGTCATGTCGGCGGCGATGGATAGTCCGCCGCTAAGCGACAGATTCTCAACCCCCGTCAGCCGCCACAATGTCCCCGCTTCGCCATTATAGCGTAGCTGCGCAAACAGAGGTGCCGACGCCAGCCGATCGAACAACGCTCCTGACGAAGCAAGCGGCGACAGCCGCGCCTGCGCCCGGCCAATGACGGCGCCGCCCCGTTCTACTATTGCACGCGCAGATGCCCCATTTGGCGAAAGCGCGGCATTGACGGCGACATCGACAGGTGTCGAAACGTCGACCAGCCCCGCGCGTGTCAGGCCGACTAACCGTAGCTGCGCTGTGCCCGACGGCGGCCCGCCATTTTCGCTATACGACAGCCGTCCGCTCGCGCGTCCGCCCAAACCCAGATCGGGCCAGCCCATATCGAGCAGCCCCAGCGGAATGCCTTCGAGCCCGGCCTCAATCCTGCTGTTGCCGCCCGCCAGCTGCCCCGACACTATGATGCGCCCGCCAGCATAGCTAAGCTCACTCGGCGCCAATGCCCAGCCACCATCAATGCTGGTCACCACTGCGGGCCTGACCAGCCGCAACGCCTGACGCGCCAAGGTGCCGTTGCCGCGCACAACATAGCGGTCACGCGCCACATCAATCACGGTCTGAAAGGTAAAATCGCGGCCGCGCGCACCAGCAACGCTCGCGCTTATGCTACCCATACCGTTCACCAGATGCGCGTTGCCCGCCATTCGCGCAACCGACAATTGGCCGCGCGACACGCCAACCGCATCAAAAGTCGCCTCGACATCGCTGCCAGCGGGGTCGAACAAAATGGTCGCTTGCAATTGCCCGCGCGCGATGGCGATGGCGGGCGGTCCCGCAAAACGGGCATCGCGTGCCGACAGGTTGACGGCAACACGCTGGTGCCCCGATGGCGTGCTCAGGGCTAGCCGCCCATCCAATCCGCCGCCGGAGACAGTCAATTGCCCGTCCAGACCGCTTTGGACGATAGCCAATCTGCCTCGTGCCACGCTGCCCCCCACAGAGAGACGCGCTATATCGAGAAACGCGGCGCGGCCCTGTGGCAGCAACAGGCTGCCCTCACCCGTGAATGGTCCCAGCAGCGACCCGCCGCTGGTTTGGAGTGCGAAGCCGTCGCTGCGTGGTTCGAGCAACAGGTGGACGTTGCGCAGGTCGCCAGCGGCGAAGGGCGCGGCCAGCGTCAGGGCAATACGCGGGCGTTCCAACTGCCCAGTTAGCGCCAAATCCAACGCGCCATAGCGGCGGTGCAACCCGCGCGCGCTGATGATGAAACTGCCATCACTTAACCGCTGGCCAGTGCCCGATAGCGTGATGTCCGGCGCGGCTAGATGCACATTGGACAGCCGCAATATACGGTCCGCGCCAAAGGCAAAAGCGGTATTGAGGTTCGGAAGGCCGCCGACAACCCCCCGCAAAAAATCGTTATCGAAGCGCCGCAGCGCCGCCCGTGCCGTGCCACTCGCGGTGAATGGCGCATCACCGCTGCGCCCGCCGCGTGCATTGATGACCAGATCGGCCCGGCCCAATTTCGCCAGTTCCAACCCCGGTAATGCCGCATCGAGCGTGACGGCCATTTCGCGGGTGCGCGGCGTCAGACGCAGGCCGAGGTTGCCCGTCAGACCGCTTGCGCTTAGCCTTATCCGCTCGGCTGACAGCACCCCCTGCCGCCAGCCGATACTGCCGTCCGCACGCAACGCCGTTAGGTGACTGTCGAGCAGCGGCAACACCCCGCTGGTTTGCGCGACGCGCAAATTAACTGGCACATCCACCTGCCCACGCCGCGCGACGCCGCCGCCGCGCGCTTCGACTCCTGAAAAGTGCAGCTTCCCATATGCCAGCTGCGCTGCACGCAACCGATATTCGTATCGCGGCGTGGACCAATCGCCATCCAGCAACAGCGCCGCCTGAACCGCCTCTCCCGACAGACCGTCCATAATCGGACTGCCGTTGCGTAGGCGAGCGTCGATGCGTACCGCTGCAAAACGGCGGTTAGCCAAGTCCACCTGCCCCGTGGCATCAACCTGCATGGCCGAACTAACCAACGACGCGCGCCCGTCCCACCGCCGCTGTGCAATGCGCCCGTCAATGTCAATCGCCACACCGCCCGCCGTCAAACGCCGTGTCAAACCGGCCACCTGCGTTTCCGGCCAGACCCGCCCAGTTGCAGTCAATCTGCCGTCACGCGCGCCAAGGCGGATACTGGCCAACTGCACGCCGTCCGACCGCGCGAGCAATGACCCTTGCCAATCATGCCAGTTCCCAGCGCCGCGAATGACCGCGTTCGTCTCACGACCGCTGCCCAGCATCGCTGCCAATACGCCGCCGCTCGGTGCCAATAGGTCACCATCAATATCAAAATCGCCTCGGTCAGGTTCGGCCACCAAAGCTACCCGCAGCCTGTCACCACCATCGCGCAATCGCACATCAAGATGAACCGTCGCAGCACCACCGCGCACATCGGCATCCCCCGTCAGAGTGGCAACCTGCGCACGCCCAGCAATGCCAGCGGCTATGTCCAAACGATCAACCCGAAATTGACCGATGCTGATGTCGAAATCGGGCAAAAACGGCATGTCATCCTGAGTGTCGCGCAGCTTTGGCAATCGGTCCAGATGCGCACGTGGAACAACGAGCGACCCAATCGTCAATTGCCGCTGCCACAGGAAATTCCATGGCCGCCAATCCAGTCGCGCCTCGCCAAATGTCAAAAATACACCCTGCGGATCGCCCAAACGGACATCGCGCACTATCGGGTCGGAATAGAGTGACCCGTCAATCCGCCCGATTTTTATGGTCAGGCCATTTTCGCGTGGTTGCGATTCAATCTGATCGATCAGGAAACGGTGCCCTGCTGAAGTATCCAGCACCCACATCGTCGCCACGGCCAATGTGAGCAGAAACAGAGAGACAGCGGCGACTATGTGCAGCCAGCGCCTCCTTGGCCGCGCGGCACCTACCTTCGCCATCAAAATGCCTGCCCCAGCGACACATAGACACCGATACGACTGTCGCCCGCGTGACGGTTAATCGGCGTGCCGATATCAACACGAATGGGGCCAAAATTACTGGCATAGCGAACCCCGATACCCGCCCCCACGCGCAAGTCTCCTATATCGTTCAGGCTTGGCAGGCCGCTATCATAGACATTTCCCGCATCGACAAAGGGCACGAGCGAAAAGGCTCCCCACACGGGTATGCGCGCCTCTGCCGCCACCTCGAACAGACCCGTTCCGCCAATGGGATCGCCATTTGGTGCGCGCGGGCCAATTGCCTGATAACTATAGCCACGAACCGAACTGCCGCCACCCGCGAAGAGCCGCCGCGACGGGGCTATCGAATCGAGCGATGCCCCTGCAATCGCGCCTATCCGCACCCGCGCGGCCAGCACGGTGCGCAGCCCAGCGGGCAAATAATAGCTCCCGTCCAGTTGAAATCGCGCATAACCAAAACCTCTGTTCTGGAACGAAAACTCTGGCGTAATACGTGCTGACAGGCGAAAACCACGGGTCGGGTCGAGCAAATCATTCGAACGATCATAGCCGACATATCCGGCCAGCGATGCAATGCCATAGCGCCGCCGCAACGATTGGTTCTGCGCGCGAACAAATGCCATTTCATCGGTGGCAATCAATTGCGCCTCCGCTGACCAGTTCCATATTTTTTGATAAATCAGCGTCGATGACCGCTCGACCCGTGCCGAAAACAACAGTGTGCGGGCCTCGAATGCGGGGACCGTGCTGTTGCTGGCCAGCGCCTGCAGAGACAGCGCCCTGTCACGCCTGCGCCAATTATTACGGCGAAATCCGACACCCAGCAACTGTTCGCGGGTACCAATGACACCGCGCACCGTCAGCGCCCCTTCGGGCGGGAACAGGTTGCGATGTTGCCAGCTCACTTCGGCGCGCACCCCTTCGCCCGTGCCATAACCCAGCGCGGCGGCGATGGTGCGCAACGGCGCTGGCGTGATCGCCACCGCCATATCAACTGCCACACCATCAGCATTGGCCAGCGGCGTCAATTCCAGCGAACCGACAAGCCCGGTCGCAATGAGCGCGCGGCGCAAATCCTCTACATCGCTTTGTCGATAATATTCTCCCCGGCGAAAGCGCGCGATGGCTTGGATATGCTCCGCGCCCAACAACCCGCCATCTTCTGCCAATATGTCGCCAAAATATAGCCGTGCGCCGGGTGCGACAGGCTGTTCCAATGTGCCCTGTCGCGCATCATGGTCGATAGTCACCAATTCCGTGCCCACAGCCGCAAATGGATAGCCTGTTTCGCGCATTTCGCTGAACAAAGCGGCCTGAGATTTCAATAGCGTATCCGCAACGATAGGCTCGTCGACGTCGATACCAAATATTCGCCGCATCCGCGCCGCTTCATCGGGCGGCGTCGCATCAAGTCCGCCAACATTGACTGCGGAATAGGTATAGCGCGGCCCGGGTTGGGCAATGAAAATAATCCGCAGGGCATCATTACTTGGCACAATATCATCGACCAAACTTGCGTCATAATAGCCGACGGAGCGCAACAATCCTTCAAGTAGCGTGCGGTCCTCGGCTATTCGCCGATTGATTTGCGCACCATTGGCGTCCCTTCCTTCGCCCTGTCGCAACACCGACAACATAGTGAATCTATCAAAAAATCGGCGGCTCGTTATGGCTTCGAATCCATTTAGCACGACCGAATATCGCCGTATCCCGTCACCAAGCACAAATGATTCGGTGGCATCATCCACAGCAATAACTGGCACGGCGGCATCCGCAATTATATCAGCCTGTTCGGCAACGTCACTGGGCAAGGGCGGCAGGGCTGGCAACATTGGCAGCGGCACAGCCATATCGGGCCATTCCACCCCTAGTTCAGGCCCAAGGTCACTCAACGGGTCAAGCGGCGCGTCAGGGTCAATATCTTCGACCCATTGCTGCTCATCAGGCGGCGGCGTCTGCGCAGTCGCTGCGATGGGCATCGAAGCAAGCCCAATCAAGGCACTGGCCAATAGGGCATTTGAACGCATTGCTATTCTGTCCGACAATATCCGCTACAATACAACCCCGCTGTGGCCGGTCACAATTATAGCGACGATTGCAATCGGCCCAGCATATCATGCACGCTTTGCGCAGCGTCGCTGGCTGGACTATCCAATGCGCCATCCATCCTCGCCACCCGCGCGTGCAATCGCTGGCTATTTTCAACCAATCGTTGCGCCTCATAGGGCAGGCCGCTGAGCAAATGCGAGTCGCTAGTTGGCGAAGGCCCAAGCCGATTGGAGCTCTCCCGCGCAATATTTTCCGAAACCTCTCCCGCGATGATAGCGCGCTGTAGCAACAGCCAAGCGATGATGTGCATCAACCGCGTCGTCAACCGCAGCGATTCACACGACAGCGCGATGCGCAAGGACGGGTCATGGCGGCCCGCCCATGAAAACAGGCCGCCATCCATTGCTTGATCAGCCTGCGCACCGGGGGTAAGCGTCTTGCCGCCCTCCCCCATCGCATGATCGAACCATGCGCGCGCTTCATCGGCAAGCAACAGCGCCTCGGCGTAGAGCGCGGCGATCAAGGCCTTATTGAGTGTTTCGCTTGCTTTGCTGGTCATGGCCGCATGCATGCTGGACCTAGCCGTGCGGGGCAATCGCTCTGCGACCCGCGACTGTCCCAATTTGGATAGAGCGATAACCTTTTACGGTAACATGATGGTGCCGTGCGGGGTCAGGCAATAATGTCGGGGACCAATTGATCCTCAATCCAGATCATTTCGTCGCGCAGGCGCAATTTGCGCTTTTTCAACCGCGCTATCGCCATCTGATCAGGGATAGTGTTACCGATCAATGCCAAAATAGCGGTGTCGAGGTCGCGATGCTCGACGCGCAATAGTTCGAGCCTGCGGGTCATTTCCTCTGCTGTCACTTGCGCATTTTTCCTCAACAGCACTCTTGATCGGCGCGCTTTACCGCAGCGACAGGGCGATAGACAAGCGCTAGTGGTTCGATTCGTTCCACTGGCGTAGATAAACATCGGTTCGCCGCATTTATGCATGACAGCCCGCGATAAATATGATGGATTGTCGCTTGACCGATCATGGTCAATTGAGTCGCGTGCAATGACACGCGCATTAGTGAGGGAGATTTGCCGATGAGCAACACCGCACAGGCCCACCATGCCCACGAAATGGCACTGGCCGCCCGTCATGCGCATTTGGAAGCACGTATTTCACAAGAGACCATGCGCCCCAGTCCAAACATGACGGCGATTGCGGATCTCAAAAAAGCAAAACTCAAGATAAAGGACGCGCTGCTGCGCTAGAGTTTGGCTCACCGCCTACCGCTTGACCGCGTTAGAGCGACAATGTGCGCTTGCGCGGAACGAATGTCGGAGGCGCGCCTTTAGCCGGAGCCGTCGATTTTTTGACCGTCACGGGTTGGCGCACTAATTGCGGGTCAATGGTGACATCAAAAGCCACCCCAAAGCGACCTGCCTGTGTCCACACCACGCGGCCGGGGACGCTGCCGACATGGCGCAGCTCAACCTTGACAACATCGCCAAGGCTAAGGTCCATCGTCGTGTCGGCCAACATGCCGCCCGCCGAAACATTGCGCACGACAATATCAAAGCCGTGGTCCAGCCGATCAACATCGATCCGCGATTTCAGGAACATGCTGTCGCGGCGCATATTGCGTAACGCTACAGCATCCACGTTCGCTTCGCCTGGCCAATCCATTTTCATCGACCCAAAAACCCCGTCTCAATCGTTGCAATGCCCGCTTATGCGGCGAGCACTATTGTCTAACGACAATGGGTAACCGATTGATGTTAGGACGAGGTTAATTGCGATTTACGGCCTGCGTTACCGCACCATAAATATGCAACTGCATTGCCGTGTTGCATCACCAATACACTTATGCTATTGCCCGCTATAGGCTTGGGGGAGCCACAGGGGTCCCGTCCCCGGACGGGGACAGGATTGGAGCTTTGAAATGTATAGCGAGACCGACTTAACAGCAGCGGTGGCGGCGGGCGTACTTAGCGCCGATGCTGCACAGGCGCTGCGCGACCATGCGGCGGGCGCACGCTCTACCGCTTTTGCCGATGAGGAACATTTTCGCCTCATCACCGGCTTCAACGATATTTTCGTATCGATAGCGGCAGCGATCCTGATCGGCGCGGTCGCGTGGATTGGCGAAGCGATTTATACCCCGCTGGCCGGACTGTTCGTTGCTGCGACCGCATGGGGCCTGTCCGAATATTTCACGCGCGTGCGCCGCATGGCGCTGCCCTCCATCTTGCTCTTGCTCGCGTTCGTTGGCGGCGTGTTTGCGTCGCAAATCGGCGTGCTGGTTGAACATGGCGAGGCATGGTTCGGCCACAATCCCGACCATCAACTGATAGCCGTCCTCGGTTCGGCGATGGCCCTTGTGTCCGCTGGCGCGGCCTTTGCACATTGGCGTCGCTTCATGGTGCCGATCACCGTTGCGGCTGGCACTGCTGCGCTGGTTGCCACGGTCATCGGCCTGATTGTCGCGGCCATCGGTCCCGACAATTTCACACCGAATGCGATCCTCAGTCTCGTGCTTGTCGGCGGTGTCGGCGTGTTCGGCTTTGCGATGAATTGGGACCGCAGCGACCGCATCCGCCAAACGCGGCGCAGCGATGTCGCCTTTTGGTTGCACCTCTTGGCCGCACCGATGATTGCGCACCCGCTGTTCACTCTGCTTGGCGTCACCGAAAACGACGCGATTAGCATCGGCGCAGCCCTCGGCGTTATCGCGCTCTATATCGTGTTCGCAGCTGTCGCGCTGGCGATTGACCGACGCGCTCTGCTCGTCTCCGCGCTCGCCTATGTGCTGTTTGCGATGACAACATTGTTCCGCGAATTTGGCGCGGTTGAGCTTAATGTCGCGCTTACCGCGCTCGTCATCGGTTCGGCTCTGCTGCTGCTCTCCGCCTTTTGGCAGAGCGCGCGTGGCACAGTGCTGGGGCTATTGCCGCAATCGCTGCGTGACCTTGTTCCCGCGCCGGGATTGATGGCACACAGCGCGTAACGAAAAATCAGGGACGGCGCGTAACTTGCGTCGTCCCTTGCCCCCTGCGCTACCCCTTCGACTTGATCGGGGTCGCGGCCTCACCCTCAGCCGCATCGCGCGCCGCCATCAACGCGGCAATCCGCCCCTGCATCTCCAGCAACTGGCATTGCAGCAGTTCAAGCTTTTGCGTCTGCGGGTCAAACATCTCGTTGCAGCAGGTGCCATAGGGTGTGAATTCACGCGCATATTCTGCCGCATCGACCAGCATCGGCTTGGCGGGAATACCGACCATGACTGCGCCAGCAGGCACGTCGCGCGTCACCACTGCGTTGGCCCCGATGCGCGCGCGGGTGCCGACCGTAATCGGCCCCAATATCTGCGCCCCTGATCCGACAATCACCCCGTCCTCCAGCGTCGGGTGGCGTTTACCCGCCACGCCGTTGGCAGGGTTGGTTCCGCCCAAAGTCACGCATTGATAGATGGTGACATTGTCGCCGATCACCGCCGTCTCGCCGATCACGGTAAAGCCGTGGTCGATGAACAAATGTTTGCCGATGGTGGCACCGGGGTGGATATCGATAGCGGTGGCAAAGCGCGAAATATGGTTGATGAGCCGTGCGAGGAAAAACAATTCAGCCTCAAACAACCAATGCGCGACGCGGTGCATCCCGACCGCCCACAGGCCGGGGTAGAGCAATATCTCCCAGTGCGAACGCGGCGCGGGGTCACGCGCTTTGATAGAAGCCAGTGTTTCAATGAGAGAGTTGAACATGTGCGCCCCTTCTGGGTTTAGGCCTTTTCGGGTTTAGGTTGTGGCGTCATGCATTCGCGCCGACACGCCTCTTGGTTTCAAATTGGCAGGATGCTGCCGCTTGACAAGGCGTGATTGATAGACAATTTCGATTAATAACCATAATTTAATCGGATGCACCCGCAATGCAAACCTATCTGCCGACCCTCAAACAGTTGCAATATCTGGTCGCGCTCAAGGAGCATGGCCATTTTGGCCGCGCCGCAGACGCCAGCAATGTGACACAATCGACCCTGTCCGCCGGGATCCGAGAGCTTGAGACCTTGCTTGGTATGATGCTGGTCGAACGGACGCGGCGTGTCGTGCGCTTTACCCCATTGGGTGACCGCATCGTCGAGCGCGCGCACCGCGTGCTGCGCGAAGCGGAAGAACTGTCGGAAATGGCGGCGGCGGCCGGAACACCGCTGGCTGGCGAACTGCGGATGAGCGTCATCCCGACCATCGCGCCGTTCCTGTTGCCCAAAATATTACCGCGCCTACGCGCCGACCGACCGGACCTCAAACTGTTCCTGCGCGAAGAGACCAGCCAGGCGGCGTGCGACAATCTGCGTCACGGCAATGTAGACCTCGTGCTGCTGGCGCTGCCCTATGCGTGCGGCGATGTCGATCATGCATCATTATTTGATGACCGCATCGTCTTGGCCATCCCGGCGGATATGGCGGCGACAATGCCCGCGACGATCACCCCGTCAAGCATCGACCCAGAGCAATTATTACTGCTAGAGGACGGGCACTGCCTGAAAGATCATGCGCTGGCCGTGTGCAATCGCCCCGAATTACGCGGCAGCGCGCGGATGCTCGGCACGTCGCTGCATACATTGGTGCAGATGGTTGCTGGCGGGCTGGGCGTGACGATGGTGCCGCAAATGGCGGTTGATGCAGGGCTGCTGGCGCATACGCGCGTCGTGACAAGGCCGTTATTATCGGATCATGATAGCCGCGCCATCGCGCTGGTGTGGCGGCGTAACAGTCCGCGCGAAAAGGAGTTTCATATGCTCGCAGACATGCTGCGCGGATATTGGGCGACGTAAACTCGCTTTCCTACACATTTCGGTGCATGCTATAACGGCATTTGCTGCGTAATTTTGGCTCTTTGACACCGTTGATCGGCACATCACCCGCGCTGGCTTGCCAGTGGGAAAGGGCAATAGGAAAGCCCCTCTCCCCCTTGTGGGGAGAGGGATGCGCAGACTTGCAAACTTGTTTGCTAGTCGCAGCTGGGTGAGGGGGTATGGAGAGATACCTTGCTCACAGACCCTCACCCCTAACCCGCGTTCAGAGTCACGCGCCTCTGAACGCCCACAAGGGGGGGGATTCTTCTTCCCTGCTTCTCCGCATCTCTGTGCGAACGCTCTTCTTCCGTCATTGCGAGGAGGGCTTTGGCCTGACGCGGCAATCCATCATGCAGGCCCAGCACTGGATTGCTTCGTCATTCCATTCCTCGCAATGACGATGGTGGATGGCGAAGTGTATTATGTGTATCATACGACTGTGTATCGTTGACACCACAGCTCTGTAAGGCGCAGGCGGCCGTTGTTTCCCCCGCGTTCCGTGTCAACCAAACCCCGCTAGCGGGAGCTAGGGGAAGGGCAAAGTAAACCCCCGACGCATCTTCACACACACGCCGCGCACGAAACGCGATATGCGTGATGATTGAAAGGGTATACCTCCGCCGCTGACCCGTTCTCAGGTCGACTTTGAGGGCTTTGGCAGCGGCGCACATCACTCCATATGTTTGAGGCCAACCCGCAGATAATCCCAGCCCGTTATCACCGTCAGCATCGCCGCAGCCCACAGACAGCCCAGCCCGACCTGTTTGATGAAGGCAAATTGCGGCAGTCCGCCCGCAAGGATGAGCGCGCCCAATGCGACCATCTGGAACGTTGTTTTCCACTTCGCCAACTGGCTGACCGGAACCGAGACACGCAAGCTGGCCAGAAATTCGCGCAATCCCGACACCGCGATTTCGCGCACCAATATAATTAGCGCTGGGATCAGGTTGAAATCATGGATCGCGCCGGGTTCGTGCCGCGTGCTGACCAGCAACAATATCACCGCCGCGACCAATATCTTGTCGGCAATCGGATCGAGGAACTGGCCGAGTTTCGACACTGTGCCTTGTGCACGGGCCAGATAGCCGTCGAAATAATCGGTGATGCCGATCAGGCTATACAGCACCCATCCGGCCAGCCACCCCTCGTTCCAGCCGGGAAACCACAGCAGCGCAACCAGAATAGGCACCGCAAAGATGCGCGACAGCGTCAATATGTTCGGCAGGCTAAGCAATTCCGGCAACCCCAATGCGGATTTCATCATCCTGACATCATCTTATCGCAAACCCTATGCATAGCAAAAGGCTTTTGACCGCACCCTTTGATACGCATATGACAGGTCCACAGGGCTGGGAGAGAAAATTATTTATGCATAGCGCAATGCGCCTGATGGCCAAGCGGCGGTTCCTGCCGCTGTTCGCCACCCAGTTCCTCAATGCCTTTAACGACAATCTGTTCAAAATGGCGATGGTCATCCTCGCCACTTACACCATCCTCGATGGCGGCGAGGCAGAGGAAGCCTATTATAACGCGATGGCGGGGGCAATTTTCATCCTCCCTTTTTTCCTGCTCTCCGCCGTGGCAGGGCAAATCGCCGACAGCAGCGACAAGATGCGCGTCATCCGCATCATCAAGACCGCCGAAATTGGTATCATGATCGTCGGCGCGGCGGGCATATGGCTGCACAGCATCTCGCTGATGTTCGTCGCCTTATTCGCCATGGGTGTTCACTCGACATTCTTCGGGCCGATCAAATATGGCATCTTGCCGCAGCATTTGCCCGCCGACGAAGTGCTTGGCGGCACCGGTCTGGTCGAGGCTGGCACCTATATGGCGATCCTGTCGGGCACCATTGCCGGCGGCATCATCCCTGGCCATTGGGCAGCGCTGGCCGTCATAGGCGTCGCCATCATCGGTCGATTGACCGCGCAATATGTGCCCAGTGCCCCGCCGGAGGACGACGCGCCAATACTCAACATCGACTGGAATATCGTTCGCTCCAGCTGGCGGCTGGTAGCCGACACCATGCACATTCGCCGCCTGTTTCTGGCGATTATGGCGATCAGCTTTTTCTGGGCGATTGGCGCGGTTCTCGTCGCGCAATTCCCGCCAATGGTCAAAAACGGGCTGGGCGGGGACAACAGCGTCGCAACAACATTTACCGCCATATTCTCCGTCGGCGTCGCCATCGGCTCGGTGGCGATTAACTGGCTGCTGGGCGGCAAAGTGTCAGCAAAATACGCCCCCATATCGGTCATTGGCATGGGACTGTTCGTGCTGCTGCTGTGGTGGGCGGTGAAGGGGTGGGTGCCGCTTTCCCAGGGCCTGATTGGCTGGCAGCAATTTCTTGTCAGCGGCCAAGGCGATCTCATCATCGCGGCATTATTCGGCATCGCGATCACAGGCGGCATGTTCGTCGTACCGCTTTATGCCTTCCTCACCACCACCGTCCATAAATCGCAGACATCGCGGACTATTGCCGCCAACAATATCGTCAATTCGGCCGCTATGGTCATCGGTGCAGGCTTATATGCTCTGTTGGCCGCTATAGGCGTCAGCACCGCCGACACCTTATTCCTCGTCGCCGCTGCTTGCCTGGTATCGGCGTGGATCGCGCAGCGCCTGCACTTGGCATGCGACAATGGGGCCAAAGGCAAGGAGGCGTGCGATCATGCCTAAAACACCCCTGACAATGGCCGATCTGGCGCGCGAAGCTGGGGTCTCCAAAATCACTGTATCGCGCGCACTATCCAATCATCCGCTGGTCAAACCCGCGACGCGCGAACGCATCCGCGCCCTAGCTGAGGAGCGCGGGTATAAGTTCAACGTCGCCGCGCGCAACCTGCGCCTACAGCGCACCCAGACGATTGCAGTGGTCATCGAAATGATCCCGACCGCTTCGCGCCCGATTGGCGAACCTTACCCGTTGGCGCTGCTCGGCGGCATTATTCAGGAGCTGGCGACAGCGGGATATAGCGCCGTTCTGTCCACCGCTGATAATTTCGTGCGCGTGCCACCGTCGGTCGATGGCGTCATTCTATTGGGTCAAGGCGTCCACGATGATGCAGTCACCAATATCGAGCGGTGCAAATTGCCGCTCATCATCTGGGGGTCGGTGCGCAACGACAGTCGCCACGTCATTGTCGGCAGCGACAATGTCACCGGCGGGGCATTGGTGGCGCAACGACTGGCGACGCTGGGCCGCCGCCGCGCGGTTTTCCTTGGCGATGTCGGCTATACTGAAATGGCTGACCGTTTCGACGGCTTCACCGAGCGGCTGGCCAGTAACGGCGGGCAATTGCTGGCCGCCGAAGCATGCCCGTTCACCTTTGAAGACGGCTACCAGCATATGGCGCATCTGATCGATCGATTTGGCGACACCATCGACGGCGTGTTCGGGTGTAACGACGCCATCGCCATGGGCGCCATTCGCGCGCTGACCGAAGCCAAGCGGCATGTCCCAGATGATGTTACGGTCATCGGCTTCGACGACAGCGCCAGCGCGGCCCTGTTTTTGCCTGCGCTCACGACGATCCGACAAGACTGGCACGAGGGGGGCCGCCTGTTGGCACGCAAAGCTCTGGCGATGGCGCAAGGCGAAAATCCCCTGCCCGAACAAATGCCCGTCTCGCTGATCGTACGGAGCAGTTAGACTCGTCCCCTGTCGCCACGCAGGCCGATTTGTAGGGGTCATTAGTCCCCGATTCCCGCCCAATGCGTGCTGCCTTTCCTCATGCCCCAGCCCCCCACACTCTGAGAGTGCAAGAAAGCGGTAAATGAATCATCTATGGAAATGATATCGATATCTTGACATCGATATCATTTCCACCTAGCCCACTTGCGACTCATGGCACGCAGATGCCGAGAGCATGGGAGCAGAGTATGGAACGACCGGCGGTCGATACACATGCCAACTGGGCATTTGAGCAACTGTCGTTTGACCGGCGGGCGATGGGCCGCGATGCCACTTTGTTTGCACTGGCCAATGGCGTGCTTGGCGTGCGTGGCGCGATCGACGAGTTGCCGTACGGCCACGCCAGCTTTCTCCCCGACGCCTATATGCGCCGCCCCATCCGCTATCATGAGAGTTTTCCCGGTTTCGCCGACCACAGCGACACCCGCCTCTCTGGACCAGGCGTTACGGCCATCCGGATATTCATCGATGGAGAGCGCGTTGATTTTGAAGCGGCGAAGATTGTTGCGTTTTGGCGTTCTCTTGATCCCGCCACGGGGGTTTTAACGCGTACGACGCAGTGGTGCGTACCCGATGGCCGCGAAGTGTCGATCAGGGCCCTGCGCATGGTGCCATTCGATGGCGGCGCGGTTTGCGTGACGCAATTGACCATCGTGCCCGAAAACTTTGCGGCCACGATCAGCGTTGAATGCGTCGTTGCGGCGGCGAGCTCTGCGCTGTCTGAGCCCGACCACGACGACCCGCGTATCAACGCGCGTACGGCGATGGTCGCTACATCATCCACGGCCACGCCTATGGGGCAAATGTCTGTCTTTCGCCCCAGCGAAGGCGGCAAGCCGGCAGTGGCTGTGCTACAGCGCCTCACCCGTGCGGCCGACTGTGGTGGTGACGATGAGCGCGTAGAGGCCATCTTAGCCGCTGGCGAGGCGCTCAGTTTCACACGTTTCGCCGCGCTTTCGGTGGTTGCTGGTGGCGAAGACACCACAGCATTCCCGGCCGCCGGTGCGTTGAGTGATGCGGTAACAAAGGGACTCGCCGCGCTGGCGTCTCGTCAGAAATCGATCCTCGACGATTATTGGCGCGCTGCCGCCATCTCGATTGACGGAGAGGCTCGGTTGGAGCGCGGTATAGCCTTCAACCTGTTTCACCTGTTTCAATCCGCCAGCCGCTCGCCAACGCACAGCATCGCGGCCAAGGGATTGACGGGCGAAGGCTATGAAGGTCAGTATTTCTGGGACACCGACGCGTTCGTCGCACCGCTGTTCGCGTTGCTTGCGCCCGAACTTGCGCGTAACCTGATTGCGCACCGGTGCAGTCGGCTTGACGACGCCCGTGCCCATGCCCGCGCGCTGGGGCACGTTCGCGGCGCGCTGTTCCCATGGCGAACGATAGCGGGCCGCGAATGTTCGGCGCACTATCCCACCGGCTCTGCGCAAATTCATGTCAATGCCGCAATCGCCTATGCGCTGGAATGCTATGAACTGGCGAGCGGCGACAGCGACCTAGTCGATCAGGTTGCGGCAGAGACATTGTTTGAAACCGCGCGGCTATGGTTTGATGTCGGCCATTTCAGTGCGCGCCGCGATGGTGCCTTTGTCATCCACTGTGTCACTGGCCCCGATGAATATAGTGCGTTGGTCGACAATGATTTTTACACCAACGCAATGGCCCGGCGGCATTTACGCTATGCGGCCCGGACCGCAAGGCGATTATCGCAGGAACGGCCCGATGTCCTCGCGGCGCTGGCGGCGCGTATAGGTTTCATTGCGTCAGAAGCCGACGATTGGTCGCGCGCGGCGGACGCAATGTGGTTGCCTGTCGATGCGCAGGCGTGTGTCCATCCGCAAGACGACGCATTCCTCGGCAAGCCATTATGGGATTTGTCCGGCCATGGCCGGGCCGATGACCCACTGTTGATGCGTTATCACCCAATGCTGCTGTTCCGCCATCAGCTATGCAAGCAAGGTGATGTTCTTCAAGCATTGTGGACCGGTGATATTACGGTTTCGCAATCGCTGATGCGCCGTGACCTTGATTATTATGAGCCGCTGACCACGCACGATTCAACGTTGTCGGCCACCGCGTTCGCGATCATTGCCGCGCGTGTCGGGGCTGATACGCGTGCGCTTGGCTACACCCGTGAAACGACCTTTGTCGATCTTGAGGATCTGCACGGCAACAGCGCGCAAGGGAGCCATATGGCCGCGATGGCCGGCAGCTGGCTGGCGCTGGTGCAAGGGTGGGGCGGCGTCGCGTTTGACGACGGTTCACTGCGCCTGACCCCGCGATGCCCCACCGCGTGGCGTGGCTACAGTTTTCGCCTGCGCTGGCGCGGAAACCTACTCGAAGTCGCGGTCACGGCGACGTCCACCCACTACCGTCTCATCGAGGGTGATGCGATCGAGCTGTTCGATCACGGACGAGCCGTCCACGTCGATACAGCCGGGGCGAACATTGCCGCGCCGGCCTTGCTAGCCGTTATCTTTGACCTCGATGGCGTCCTGACCGACACCGCAGAGGCACATTATGCCGCATGGAAACACCTGTGCGACGAAGAAGGCATGGCCTTTGACCATGCGTTCAATGAGCAATTGAAGGGCGTTGATCGCGCTGCCTCATTGACGCTCATCCTCAAAGCGGCGGGCCGCGAAGTCGATGCGACTAGTTTCGGTGCGATGATGGCGCGCAAAAATAGCTATTATCAACAGATCATCGCGCACAAGTCTCCGACCGACCTGTTCCACGGCGCACGCGAGCTATTGATAGCATGCAACAAGGCGGGTTTGCTAGTTGGACTGGCCTCCGCCAGCCGCAACGCGCGTGATCTGATCACACGGCTCGGCATATCCGACCTCATCGATCACATCACCGATGCCGCCACCGTTGAGCGTGGCAAGCCTGATCCGGAGATATTCCTCAAAACGGCACACGCGCTGGGCGTACCGCCCTCGGCCTGCATCGGCATAGAGGACGCACTAGCCGGTATCGTCGCGATTCACGCGGCTGGGATGCCCGCCATCGGCATTGGCGCGAGCGATACCCTCTCTGACGCCGACCGCGTGTTCCCCACCATCGCCGCGCTTACCCTACCCGACCTGTTCGCCCTCATGGGCGCGGCACCTGTTCAAAACCAAGAAGACCATTTAACCAAGGGAGTGAAGCAATGTTGAAATACAAGATAGCCATAATGGCCTCGGCGGCCGCAGCGACGATGTCACTCGCCACCCCGGCCTTTGCCCAGTCCGAACCGGATGCCGAGGAAGCGAACGAAGATATCGTGGTTACTGGAACGGCGGGCGGTGCGTCACTACGCCGTCAAGATGCGAGCTTTGCGATCACTACGGTGAGTGCAGAGGATCTGGCCATTGCCGCGCCGAAAAGCACCGCTGAAATCTTCACGCTGGTTCCGGGTGTGTGGGCGGAAAGTTCGGGCGGCGTCGCCGGAGCCAATATCGACGTACGCGGACTTCCCGGAGGAGGCGATGCGCCATTCGTAACCATCTCGCTTAATGGTGCGCCGATCTATGGTACCCCAAGCCTGTCCTTTTTCGAGCAAAGCTCGATCTTCCGCGCCGATGAAACTATCCAGGCGGTAGAAGCCTTGCGCGGTGGGCCCAATGCGGTGTTCGGACGCGGCGAGCCGGGGGTGACGCTCAACTTTCGCCTGATGGAGGGCGGCGAAGAGACTGAAGGGCTTCTCAAGCTCTCAACCTCAGATTATGGGTTGCAGAGAGTTGATGCGCGCCTTAGCGGCAAGCTCGCCGAAAATCTCTATTTCCTAGTCGGCGGCTATGCATCGGTGTCGCCGGGCATACGCGATGCCCAGTTTAATTCAGAACGCGGATATCAGTTCACCGCGCATCTGACCTATGAACATGATCGCGGCAGCATCGGTGTGTTCACCCGCCTGACCGACGATCATGGGCAATGGTATTTGCCGATGTCGCTGGTGTCGGGCAACGACCTCGGCACCTTCTCGCAACTTGGTACCGCGACACGTTTTCGTACGCTTCGCGTCAATGCGGCGGGCGATACTGAACGCTTTGATTTTGCCGGTGGACGCGGATGGAAAGGCAGCGTTTCGGGGCTGAATGCAGAGTTTGACGTATCCGACGCCATCACGCTGCGCGATAACCTCGCTTATACACGCGGCGCGGCTGATACGCTGGGCTTTGTTCCCGACGGCGCACCGGTGCGGGTTTCGGCACTGGCAGGTGGCACCGCAAGGACGCTGGGCGGAACCGTGCTTGCAGGCACCGAGTTCGTTCAGAATTATGGCCATTGGGTGGTGGAAAAGGATCTTGAATCGCTCGCCAATGATTTGAGCCTCTCGATCGAACTGGGTAATAATGACCTGACCATCGGCTATTATCGTTCGTCCTATTCGTCCGACGATTTTTGGACGCTGGGCAATTTCACGCCCGTGCACAACGTTCAAAACGGTGATTTCCTGTCGACGGCAACGACCTGTGCCGACTTGCAGGCGGCTGGTTCCGGGTCGGGATGCTGGGCCTTTGGTATCGATTCAGCAGGCGACGCCCGCAACCATGCGCTCTATCTTGCCGACACTTTTCAGGTGACGGACAAGCTGCGTTTTGACGTCGGGGTCCGGCGTGAATCTATCGATCTGTCCTACGTGCTCGATACTGGTCCTGGCTATCCTGACGGCGTGCGCGACCTTGCGGTCAACCTGCATGATTCGCAATGGGCCTATACCGGCGCGGTCAACTATGCCTTCAGCGATGCTTTTGGCGTATTCCTCCGCTATTCCGATGGCTTTGTTCTGCCCAACTTTGACGACATCCGGGAAAATAATCTCAACGTCAACGGTATCCAACAGGCCGAAGTGGGTATCAAATATACGTCCGATCACCTGAACCTCTATGCTACGGGTTTTCGCACCAAGAATGACTCGTTCGATAGCGTGGTGGGTGGCACCATCCCGGCAACCGCGTTCCGCACGCGGTCGACCGGCGTGGAAATTGATGGCCGCTTGCGTTTTGGTGCATTCAACTTAGGCTTCCTAGGCACTATCCAGGACGCCACGGTCACGGCATCGTCAACGCCCGCCTTTGTCGGCAACGATGTCCACCGTCAGCCAAACTGGCAGGCGCGCCTGACCCCCAGTTACGAGCTGGAGCTAGGCGACTGGTCGGCGACGCTCTATGGCGCGATGTCGAGCGTGGGCAAGCGTTGGAGCGAGCTGGGGAACATCGTCCGTCTGCCGGGCTATACCAAGGTCGATCTGGGGTTGAGCATTGAATCGCCATGGGGTCTGTTTGGCCAGGTGCATGCCGACAATCTGTTCGATTCGCACGGCATAACCGAAGGCGACCCGCGCAGCGCGACGACAGCCAATGGCCGTCCGATTCTTGGCCGTTCGGTCCGCTTTTCTATCGGCTATCGTTTCTAAGCCGAGTTGAAATATCGCCATTTCCTCTGAGGGTCGCGCCTCGGCCCGGCGGATACGTACCCAATCGCGTATCCGCCGGGTCCATTTTTCAGCTACTGGAGCAGTGTCATGCGGAATTATCGGTTCATTGCGGCGCTGATCCTTACTTACATGCTGTTTGGCATCTTGTTGAACAGCGTCGGCACCGTCATCCTGCAATCGATCATGTCGCTGGGCCAGACCAAAAGCAGCGCCGCCATCCTTGAGGCTTTCAAGGATATGCCAATTGCCGTCACATCATTCCTGATCGCATCCTTTCTGCCGCGTATCGGTTATCGCCGGGCGATGATGCTGGGGGTCGGCGCGGTAGGCGCCGCATGTCTGACCATGCCGCTGGCCCCAGGGTTTGCGACCACGAAACTGTTATTCGCAATCACCGGGGTTTCTTTTGCGCTGGTCAAGGTTGCGACCTATTCCTCGATCGGCCTCGTCACCGACGACAGCGCCAAACATGCCAGCCTGACCAGCTTTATCGAAGGGTTGTTCATGGTCGGCGTCCTCTCCGGCTATTGGATATTCGGGGCGTTCATCGACCCTGCGGACCCCGCCAGCCTCGGTTGGCTTAACGTTTATTGGCTGCTCTCGGCCTTGTGCGCGGCGATCATTACCCTCCTCGCCGCCACGTCGCTCGACGAAAGCGCAGCTCAAGGAGGGACACACAGCGCAGCAGAGGATTTCTGGGCGATGGTCAAACTGACAGCGCGCCCTCTGGTGATCCTGTTCGTTGTATCAGCGTTCCTTTATGTCCTCATCGAACAGGCGATTGGCACATGGCTGCCCACCTTCAACAATGACGTGCTGCACCTGCCTCAGGTGATGAGCATCAGGGCCGCAAGCATTTTTGCTGCTATGCTAGCGATTGGACGGTTGAGTGCGGGCGCGGTGTTGACCCGCATCGGTTGGTATCCGCTGGTCAATCTGTGTCTGGTCGCCACTGCGCTGCTGGTGGCTATCAGCCTGCCG
>JBBTFY010000033.1:0-11849 GCA_038041635.1 Pseudomonadota bacterium | reverse complement strand
GCGGATAACCGAGCAGCGGCGAATCATTGCGCGCGTCATCGGCGATTCGGATGACCATCCCGATGTTGAAAAGCTGCACGCACGCGCATCACTAATCGACAGCGGCATTTCGATAGCGACCGTTTACCGCACTGTGCGCTTGTTCGAAGAGGCGGGCATCCTTGATCGCCACGACTTTGGCGATGGCCGCTCGCGCTACGAAGCGGCACCAGAAGCCCATCATGATCATTTGATAGATGTCGAAACGGGCAAGGTTATCGAGTTTGTCGATCCTGAAATGGAGGCATTGCAACGCCAGATTGCGGAACGTCTGGGGTATCGGTTGGTTGACCACCGCATGGAGCTTTATGGCGTCTCCCTCACTCGCAAAGACTAGGGCCAAGACGCACCCGCGCGCCTGGTTGCGGCTTGGTGTCGTTGCTCTGTGGCTTGTCTATTGCCTACCTTTGCATGGGATTTGGCGCTTATTCAGGTTTGAATCGCCATGGCCAAGGCTGTTCCTACGTGGGTCCGCTATCGCGTGCGGCATGGATGTTCGGATTACGGGTCCACGCCGCCAAACAAACGTCCTTTACATCGCCAATCATGTCAGCTGGCTCGACATATTGGTATTGGCTGGGCGGACAGGCAGTGCCTTTGTTGCCAAGGCGGACATGGCCCCATGGCCTGTGGTTGGCTGGTTGGCGACGCTCAACCATTCGGTCTATGTCCAGCGCGAGCAACGGCTTGATTCCAAGGCGCAGGCCGAATCTATCGGGGCGGCGTTGAAAACAGGGCAGGCTCTGACGCTGTTTCCCGAAGGGACAACAAGCGACGGTTTGACGCTGTTGCCATTTCGCTCATCGCTGATAGCTGCCGTCGCCCCGCCACCCGAAGGGATAGCCATACAGCCCGTGGCGATTGATTACGGAACGGCGGCGAGTGTGCTGGCATGGGTCGGGGATGAAGGCTTTGGTGCCAACGCGATGCGCATATTGTCTAGGGCCGGCCGAACGCGGGTGATCCTGCATTTTCTTGAGCCGCTTGACGTTTCTGACTTCACGCATCGCAAATTGATAACCCAGCATTGCCGCGACGCCATAACCCGTGCGCTAAAATTAGGGTCCTGACCCTAGTGTGAAAGCGTCCTCGCGCGGGCTGGTAAAATCGGCTATCGGCGCGGCATGAACGAACCAACGACTCCATCACGCACCTCTCCAAAGTCTGTTCACGTCAAATCATTTGGTTGCCAGATGAACGTTTATGATGGCGAGCGGATGGCCGAATTGATGGTAGCCGACGGGATGAGTCTGTCCACGAATGCTGGCGAAGCCGATCTGGTCATCCTCAACACCTGTCACATCCGGGAAAAAGCGACCGAGAAGGTCTATTCCGACATTGGGCGGCTAAAACGCGATGATGGAACGCGGCCGATGGTCGCGATAGCCGGGTGCGTAGCACAGGCGCAGGGCGGCGAAATTGCGCGGCGGGCCAAGGTCGACATTGTGGTCGGGCCGCAAGCCTATCACCGGCTACCCGCACTGGTCGAAATGGCATCGCGAGGCGAATTGGCGCTCGATACCGATATGCCTGTGCAATCAAAATTTGGCGCGCTCCCCAGTCGGCGCAATGTCGGGCCTAGTGCTTTCCTCACCGTACAGGAAGGATGCGACAAGTTTTGCACCTATTGCGTCGTTCCCTACACAAGGGGCGTCGAAGTCAGCCGTCCTTTCTCGGCAATCATCGATGAGGCAAAGGCCTTAATCGACGCGGGGGCGAAGGAAATCACCTTGCTCGGACAGAATGTCAACGCATGGGCGGGCGTGGATGACGCAGGCAAAGCGATTGGATTAGACGGGGTAATCCGCGCGCTGGATAGGCTGCCGGGCCTAGCGCGGATCCGCTATACGACCAGCCACCCCAATGACATGGGCGATGGGTTGATTGCGGCGCATGGCGATGTTGAAAAACTCATGCCGTTCCTGCATTTGCCGGTTCAGTCGGGTAATGACCATGTGCTCGGCGCAATGAACCGCAGCCATACGCGTGACAGTTATTTGCGCCTGCTTGATCGGGTGCGCGCTGTGCGCCCTGACATCGCGCTATCGGGCGATTTCATCGTTGGCTTTCCTGGCGAGAGCGAGGCCGAGTTTGCTGATACGCTCAGCCTGATAGATGCGGTTGGTTATGCACAGGCCTATAGTTTCAAATATAGCGCGCGCCCCGGCACGCCGGCGGCGGACATGGCCGGGCAAGTCGCCGCGCCTGAGATGGATGCGCGTTTGCAGCGGCTGCAGGCAGCATTGTTCAGCGACCAGGCCCGCTTCAACGCGGCAACGGTGGGGCGGCGCTGTGATGTGCTGCTCGAACGTCGGGGGAAAAAGGCGGGGCAATTGCTCGGCAAATCGCCGTGGTTGCAATCGGTGCATATCGTCAGCGACGCCACCATTGGTGATATCGTGACCGTTGATCTGGTGGAGAGTGGCCCGCTAAGTATGACAGGGGAAATCGCCCAGTGATGAGGCCTCAATTTTTCTGTATTTATATCGCGCCTACCGTGCCAGACTATCGCTCGATGATGGTGATTCTCTTTTGAGCCGCAAACCAGCACCTGCTCCTGCTTCATTCGGCGGCGATAGTCGCACCGAAATGACGTTTGATCGGCCGCAACTTCTGTCTCAGCTATTCGGTCAATATGACTGCAATCTTGTCACGATAGAAAATCGGCTTGGCATCTATATTTCCGCGCGGGGCGACCGCATTTCGTTTGAGGGCAGCGCGGCAAGCATAGAAATGGCCCGCGAAGTGCTTACCGAACTCTATCGGCGGGTTTTGCGCGGAGAGGACATCGACACAGGGCTTATCGACTCTGTCATCGCTATGACAATGGAGCCAAAATTAGACGGCATAGTGCGCGGCGATGCGCTTGCGGTGCCACCGATCTCAATCCGCACGCGCAAGAAAACCATATTACCGCGCAGCGCAACGCAAATTGCCTATATGCGCGAACTTGCTGCGCGCGACGTGATTTTTGCACTTGGCCCTGCGGGCACCGGGAAAACCTATGTTGCTGTCGCACAAGCGGTCAGCCAGCTCATGACAGGGTCGGTCCAGCGACTCATCTTATCGCGCCCAGCCGTTGAAGCGGGTGAGCGGTT
Source organism: Pseudomonadota bacterium (assembly GCA_038041635.1). GTDB lineage: Bacteria > Pseudomonadota > Alphaproteobacteria > Sphingomonadales > Sphingomonadaceae > Sphingopyxis. Next base: position 8,712 of record JBBTFY010000033.1, on the reverse strand, counting down.
GGGCTTTTTGCCCGGCGATATGAAGGAAAAGGTCGATCCCTATTTGCGGCCGCTTTATGACGCGCTTTACGATTGCCTGCCTGCTGAACAGGTCGAGCGGCGCATCGCCTCTGGCGAGATTGAGGTGGCACCCTTGGCCTTCATGCGCGGCCGCACCCTTGCCGATGCTTTCATCATCCTCGATGAAGCGCAGAATACTAGCATCGCTCAAATGAAGATGTTTCTGACCCGCTTTGGCATGAACAGCCGTATGGTCGTGTGCGGCGATCCCAAACAGGTCGATTTACCGGTGCCTGGTGCGTCGGGCCTCGCCGATGCCGTTGCGCGATTAGAGGGCGTTGACGGCATTTCGGTGGTGCGTTTCAGCTCAGCCGACGTTGTTCGCCACCCCATCGTCGGGCGGATTGTTGATGCCTATGAGGGCGGGGATGCGATCAGGTGATTGAGGTCGCCACAGAAAATATCGCTGGCAATTGGCCTGAAAGCATTGATTGGGCGGCGCTGGCGGAACGGGCGGTTATGGCCGCCATTTCCGTAACGCCATTTGACTGGTTGCGCGACGATGCCACCGCCGCCGAAGTGTCGGTGCGGCTGAGCAATGACGCAGAAGTGAAAACGCTCAACCGCGATTATCGCCGCAAGGATGCGGCAACAAACGTGCTGTCCTTTCCGCAATTTGACGCTGGCCAAGTCCGCCAGATTGCCAGTGGAAACGCTAGCGATCTCTTGCTTGGGGACATTATTCTTGCATGGGAAACATGCGCAAGAGAGGCGGATGAAAAGGGTATAGCTGTCGCTGCGCATGCCGCGCACCTGATTGTCCATGGCATGCTCCATCTGCTGGGCTATGATCATGGTGAAGATGATGATGCGCAGGGCATGGAAGATTTAGAGCGCGCGGCAATGGCGACTATGGGCTATGCAGACCCATATTAGGGTCGCCGAAACTGCTGTGCATGGGGATAGTGTAAAATGAGTGAAGCCGCATCCAAATCGGAGAGCGATAGTAGAAGCGGTATTTGGGCCAGCCTACGCGCGTTGATCTTTGGCAATTCCGCCGAACCAACGCTGCGCGAGCAAATAGAAGAAGCGATTGACGAGGCCGAGGAGGATGGCGGCGCACATCGCTCAGATGATGCGGGGTTAGACCTCTCACGGGTCGAACGTGACATGTTGCGCAACATGCTGGCCTTTGGCGGGGCGGTGGTCGATGATGTCGCCGTGCCAAGGGCCGATATTATCGCGCTTGATGAAAAATCCACATTTGCCGAAGCCGTCGCGTTGCTTGCGGAGGCGGATCACAGTCGGATACCCGTTTATCGTGAAAAGCTTGACGATGTTGTCGGAATGATTCACGTCAAGGACTTGTTCGGTATCATGGCACGCGGAGAGACGCCGCCCGCGCGGCTTTGTGATCACCCGCAGTTGATCCGGCAGCCACTTTATGTCCCGCAATCTATGCTTGCGATGGCCTTGCTCGCGGAAATGCGCGCCAAGCGGACCCATTTGGCGATCGTTTTGGATGAATATGGCGGTACCGATGGACTTGTGACGATCGAAGATCTGGTCGAAGAGATTGTCGGTGATATCGAGGATGAGCATGACGACGCGCCCGAACAATTGCTGATTCAAATAAGCGAGACTGAGTGGGAGGCGGACGCGCGCATAGAGCTTGAAGAATTATCGCAATTACTGGACCCTCGGCTCGCCGAAGTTGACGAGGATGTGGATACGTTGGGCGGGCTGGCGTTCGTCATCGCCGGGCATGTGCCACAGCTAGGCGAAATATTGGACCATAGCAGTGGCTGGCAAATCAAGATCATCGAAGGTGATGAGCGGCGCATTACGCGGGCGCGGCTAAGCAAACCGCAAGCAGGTAATCAGCCCTAATGGTGTAAATGAAACGTTCGGGTTTGCCATTTTGCACCAACCACCTTAATCCCTTCACCATGAGCGACACGAATGCAGGGGCTGGCGCGTTGCGCATTGCGTTGTTCAGCGGAAATTATAATTGTGTCCGCGACGGGGCCAATCAGGCGTTGAACAGGCTGATGGCATTTGCCCTGTCGAGTGGGGCTATAGTGCGGGTCTATTCACCAACCGTGCCGCAACCCGCATTCCCTGCGACGGGCGATTTGGTCGACGTTCCAGCAATGCCGATGCCATTTGGCCGCAGCGAATACCGCTTGGCGCGCGGAATGCCGAACCATGTGCGCGCTGATCTGGAGCGCTTTGCACCGAACATCATTCACGTCTCGGCCCCCGACATATTGGGCCACCGCGCCGTCAGTTGGGCGCGTGACCATAATATACCTATTGTCGCGTCGGTGCACACGCTGTTCGAAACCTATGCGGCTTATTACAACCTTGGCTTTCTGGAGAAATCGCTGATTGCGATATGTCGGCGTTTTTACAATCGTTGTGACGCGCTCCTGGTTCCTACGTCCGATATTTCCGATCGTCTTTTCGCTCAGGATATCACCAGTCCAAGATCGATCTGGGCGCGCGGCGTCGACCATGCGCGTTTCAGCCCGGAACGCCGCGACCTGGCGTGGCGGCGCAGACTGGACATTGCCGATGATGAACTGGTGATCGGCTTTCTTGGGCGTCTCGTGCTTGAAAAGGGGCTCGATGTTTTTGCTGCTGTTTGCGCCGAATTACGCGCGCGCGGTGTGGTGCACAGGGTTTTGGTGATTGGTGAAGGTCCGGCACGCGACTGCTTTACTTCGGAATGCCCCGACGCCACTCTGGTCGGGCTGCAGGTGGGGGATGAATTGGGACGCGCCGTTGCCGCAATGGACATATTGCTGCAACCATCGGTAACCGAGGCGTTCGGCAATGTGACACTCGAAGCGATGGCGGCGGGGGTTGCGGTTGTTGCTGCCAATGCCACCGGTGCGCGGACCCTTGTGGCCGATGGTGTCACCGGCCGATTGATAGAGCCTAGGGACATAAAGGGCTATGCCGACGCTATCGAAGGCTATGCCAATGATCGCGCCGCGTTGCGGTGCGCAGGCATAGCGGGGCGCGCGGCATCGCTGGCCTATGATTGGGACGCCATCAATCAAAAGGTTGTCGATGTTTATCAATCGCTTGTTGCAACAGCGCGATGAGCGTCGCCGCGCCGGAAACCCCGCTGGCCGAGCGATTGCGTCCAGTCCATTTGAGCGAGGTCATCGGGCAGGATCACCTTACCGGACCGGATGGGTCTATCACCCGCATGGTGGAAAGCGGGCGGCTGCCATCGCTGATATTATGGGGGCCGCCGGGGTGCGGCAAAACAACGATCGCCCGCCTGCTTGCCGACGCCGTCGGTTATCGCTTTGTCGCCATTTCGGCGATTTTTTCGGGTGTTGCCGATCTTAAAAAAACCTTTGCCGAGGCGCGCGACTTGCGCCGCATGGGCGAACAGATGTTGCTGTTTGTTGACGAGATTCATCGCTTCAACCGTGCGCAACTCGACGCGTTCCTGCCGGTGATGGAGGATGGCACGATCGTGCTTGTCGGTGCGACAACCCAAAACCCCAGCTTTGAAATCAATTCGGCATTATTGTCGCGTGCGCAGCTGCTCATTCTAGGTCCGCTTGATGAAGCGGCGCTTCGCCAATTGCTTGATCGGTGCCTAGTCATGGCGGGCAGGGCAGTGCCAATGACCGATGAAGCCATCACCCACCTTGTCGGAAGCGCGCATGGCGACGGGCGTTTCCTCATCAACCAGGTTGAATTGCTGCTCGGCGCAACGGTGCCCGATGACCCGCCGCTTGATGTCGCTACGACCGCAAAGCTGTTGCAACAGCGCGCGCCGGCTTATGACAAGGACCGCGACGGCCATTTCAACCTCATTTCTGCGCTGCACAAGGCGATGCGCGGGTCGGACCCCGATGCCGCGCTCTATTATCTTGCGCGGATGCTGGTGGCGGGCGAGGACCCGCTCTACGTTCTGCGCCGCATTACCCGTTTTGCCAGCGAGGATGTTGGCCTCGCCGACCCACAGGCGCTGCCGCAATGCATCGCGGCGCTTCATGCCTATCAACTGCTCGGCTCACCCGAAGGGGAATTGGCGATTGTGCAGGCCTGCCTTTACTGCGCCACCGCTCCCAAATCGAACGCGGCCTATCTGGCCGACAAGGCGGCGCGCAAATTGGCGCGCGAAACAGGGTCAACAACCCCGCCCGCCAACATCCTCAATGCGCCGACCAAATTGATGAAGGATGCGGGTTATGGCGCGGGCTATATTTATGACCATGATGTGCCTGATGGTTTTGCGGGGCAGGACTTCTGGCCCGAAACCGTCCCGCGTCGCGCGCTCTATGCCCCAACCCTGCGCGGCCATGAAAAACGGGTGAGCGAACGCATGGCATGGTGGGCGGAGCGGCGTCAGGAATAATTGCAATTTTCCGCTTTCCTACAGGAAACCAGATAGGTTATTATTTGACCTTTCACACAGGAAAGGCATAACCATGACAGACGCAGTATATTCGCAAGCCACCGCTGCCCAGAGACTAGGCCAGAAACTAGGCCAGACGCTAGGCCAGTCGCCGGACCATATCCCACCCCTGTCGCCCGAACAAATCCTTGCCGTCAACGCCGCCTTCGATACTGCCGAGGCTGCCGCCACTGACTGGACCCACGGCTGGACCTCCGCCAATCGCGCTGCCTTTGTTGGCGCGCTGGCGCGCTGCGGCACCGTTGTCGATGCGGTCGAACATGTCGGGCTGTCGCGGCAATCGGCTTATAATTTGCGCGCGCGTGACCCCGCCTTCGCCAGAGCGTGGGATGCTGCGCGCGATCAGGCGCGCGAATTGGTGGTCGATGAAATATACAGCAAGGCGTTGGACGGTTGGATGGAGGATGTGTGGTATAAAGGCGAAAAGGTTGGCCAGCGGCGCCGCTACGACCCGCGCTTGTTGATGCGCTTGCTCGAGAGGCTCGACCGGGTTGGCGGGCATGATAAGGGCAAACCGGTCTCGGGTGCGAACCATTTTGGTAAAATACTCGACGCCGAGGAGAAGGGCGAGCCGACCGATCATCTGTTTGAAAAGCCACTGTGGCAACTAAAGGATGAACGCGAACAAGCCTTGCGGTTCCAGGATTATGGCCGCGCCGAACATTTGCAAGAGCGTATGGATGCGCTTCAGGGGCCAAAGCCGATCATCATCTGCGAAGACCCCGCATGTGCTGCGTGCCGCGCGGTGGGTGATGCCGGGGATGACGATCTGTTCGAGGTCGATGAAGACAATGCTCCCATCGACTGCATCACGGCGGCCCGCGAAGCGCAGGAGGCGGCCAATGACCCCGAATGGCAGGCAGCGGTGACGGAAATGGACGCGCTCGGTGAAGCGCTTCACGGTAAGGTCAGCGTCAAACACAGCCGCCCCGCGCCACCCTATCCCGGTGGCAATGCCCCGCGCAGGGAGAGTGTGTCATGTTGACACCACACCCTAAAACACCCCGCAAACCCGCAGACCGCCGTTGTTTCACCCCCTGTTTAATGTCAACCAACCCGCTAGCGGGAGCTAAGGGAAAGGCAGAGGGCGGGATAACAGAGCATATAGCCAGCACCGTTCGTGCTGAGGAGGGGCTGAGATTATCGAAGCCCCGTCTCGAAGCATGGGATCGGCGCGCTCTCCTTCGAGACGGTGTTTCAGCCTGCGGCTTCAACGCCTCCTCAGGACGAACGGGGTAATTCTATGTCATCCTGCTCAAAGCATCAGGGCCCTAAATCCGGTGATAGTCGTGATACCATTCGACAAATCGCGGCACACCGACGTCGATCCGTGTCGATGGCTGATAGCCAAGGTCGGATTGTATGGCGTCGATGTCGGCAAAGGATTCCTTCACGTCGCCCGCCTGCATGGGCAATAGGATACGCGCCGCTTTGCGCCCGCAGCAGCCCTCGATGATTTCGATCAGCCGCAACAATTCTTCGGACCGGTGGTTGCCGATATTATAAAGGCGGTGCGGGGTGGTGCTGCCCCCCGCCTTGGTGCTGCCATCGTCGGGTGGCGGATTGTCGAGGCACGCGGTGATGCCCGAGACGATGTCGTCAACATAGGTGAAATCGCGGCGCATATCGCCATGATTAAACACTTCGATGGGCTCTCCAGCGAGGATTTTACGGGTGAAAATCCACATCGCCATGTCGGGGCGACCCCACGGGCCATAGACGGTGAAGAAGCGCAGGCCCGTTTGCGGCAGGCGATAGAGATGCGCATATGTCTCGCTCATCAATTCGTCGGCTTTTTTGGTCGCGGCATAGAGCGAAAGCGGGTGATCGACGCGGTCGCTGACCCGGAATGGCAGGGTGTCGTTACCGCCATAGACCGACGAGCTGGAGGCATAGACCATATGCGCGGCGCCGCGATGCCGCGCAATTTCGAGCAGATTGAGGTGCCCGACCAAATTGGACTGGACATAGGCATGGGGGTTTTCAATCGAATAGCGCACCCCCGCCTGCGCGCCCAGATGGACGATGCGGTCAAAGTCGCTGCCCGCCAGAGCGGCTTCGAGTGCCTTCATATCGGCGAAATCGACGCGGATGAAGCGAAAGCGTTCGCCGCCATATTCGGCCAAGCGGGCCAATCTGTCCTGCTTCAGCTGGACCGAATAATAGTCGTTGATATTGTCGATGCCAATCACGCTGTCGCCGCGCGCCAGACAGCGTTCGGCCAATGTCATGCCAATAAAGCCTGCAACGCCAGTGATTAAAACAGCCATGAATTACCTATACGCGATTGTGATTAAAGTCGCCACAGCCTGACGGGAAAACTATCCGGATCCGCATTCAGTCCATTTTTAAGGTCGGCAAACATCCCCTTGTCGGCAACCAATGCCGCCAATCGATCATGGCCAAGCGTGAGATATTCGGCATGAGGGACCGCAAGCACCACAATGTCATAGCGATTAAGGAGGGCATCTTCAGACAGAGTGATACCATATTCGTGGGCCGCTTCGGCCGTATCGGCGTGCGGATCGTGCACGGTGACTTGGTGCCCGCGCTGGGCGAGGCCCGCGATAACATCGGCAACCTTGCTGTTGCGCAGGTCGGGGACATTCTCCTTGAACGTCAACCCCATCACCAGCACGCTGCCCGAACGGTTGTCGCGTGCGGCATGCAGCCTGTCCACCACCCACTGGCTCATGCCGTCGTTGGTCCCGCGCCCCGACAGGATCACCTTGGGGTCGTGGCCCAATTGTTCGGCGCGGTGGCTCAGGTAGAAAGGGTCAACGCCGATGCAATGGCCGCCGACCAGCCCGGGTTTGAAGTCGAGGAAGTTCCACTTGGTCCGCGCGGCGTCGAGCACATCCCAGGTGGAGAGGCCCATGCGTCCAAAGATTTGCGCTATTTCGTTCATGAAGGCGATATTGATGTCGCGTTGGGCATTTTCGATGACCTTGGCGGCTTCCGCTGCCTTGATCGAGGCGGCGCGGAACACCCCGCCGCTGGTAACCGCACCATAAAGCGCGGCGAGCCTATCCAGCGTTTCGGGCGTCTGCCCCGCCACCACCTTGATGATGCGCTCCACGCTATGCTCGCGGTCGCCGGGGTTGATGCGTTCGGGCGAATAGCCAAGGGTGAAGTCCACGCCGCATTTCAGGCCCGACACCTGCTCCAGTATCGGGCCGCAAATCTCTTCGGTTACGCCCGGATAGACGGTGCTTTCATAGACGATGATCGGCCTGCGCGCGCCGTCGATCATCGCGCCCACGGTCCGTGACGCGGCGATGATCAGCGATAAATCTGGTTTGTTCTGCGCATCAATCGGCGTCGGCACGGTGATGATATAAATGTCGGCTGGCGGGCAAGCGGCGGGGTCAGCCGTTAGTTGCAACGTTGAAGCGGCCAATTGTTCAGCCTCAATCTCGCGGGTGCGATCAACGCCGCTCTGCAACTCTGCGATGCGGCTGGCGTCGATGTCGAGGCCCCAACATTCGTGGCTGCGGGCAATCGCGACTGCCAAAGGCAGGCCGACATAGCCAAGGCCGACGACGATAATGGATGGACGATCTTCGCTCACATTGCCCCGCACTTGAGTTGCTGCCCCAATGATGAGGCGACTTGGCTATAGCGCCCACTCCTTTTTTCGGCGTTAACGACCTACAGTCGCTCGACGATGGTCTTCACATCCTGTGCCCGCTCGCGCGGAATGATGAGGATGTCGTCGCCATGCGCTATGACGATCAGGTCGGATACACCAAGCATCGCCACGCGCTTGCCAGCACCAGCGCGGACAAGGTTGCCGCTGGCCTCTACGGCGATGGCGTTGCCGCTAAGAACATTGCCATCCGCGTCCTTGGCTCCCAATTCATAGAGCGCGCTCCAACTGCCAACATCGGACCAGCCGGGATCGACAGGTGCAACGACGACATTGGCGGCACGTTCCATCACCGCATAGTCGATGGAGACTGCGGGGCTGGTAAGGAAGGCTGCGCTGTCGGGGTGGATGCGCAGACCATCGCGGCGCGGAGCCGCCATGGCCTTGTTGCACGCTGCGGCAATGGCGGGGGCATGGGCTGCCAATTCGGCCAGATAACGGTCGGCGCGCATCAGGAAGATGCCAGCATTCCACATGTAACTGCCTGCGCTCAGCATCCCCCTCGCAGTTTCGAGCGCGGGCTTCTCGACGAATCTCTCCACACCGCGCACCCCGGCCGCGTCGGGCAGGTTCGCACCAGCGGCAATATAGCCATAGCCGGTTTCGGGGCCAGACG
>JBBTFY010000032.1:3999-5817 GCA_038041635.1 Pseudomonadota bacterium | reverse complement strand
AGAGTTCCTCGCGCTCGAAAAATCCGGGTGGAAGGGTGCAAATGGCTCCGCCATCGCCAGCCAGGCGGGCACTGAAAGCTTTTTCCGCGCCGCTATCACCGCAGCGCATGAACGAGGGGGCCTGTGCTTTACCGCGCTGCGGCTCGATGGACGCGCCATCGCCATGTTGTTGACCCTGATCAATGGCAAAGCAGGTTTTTCGTTCAAAACCGCATTCGATGAGACCTATGCCCGCTATTCGCCCGGCGTGTTGCTGCAACGCGAAAGCCTCAATATCCTGGCGGAGAGAAATCTCGACTGGATCGACAGTTGCGCCGCACAGGACCATCCAATGATCGACAGCCTGTGGCACGAGCGGCGCAGCATTATCGGCGTATCGTGCGCGCTGCCGGGCACATCCAACCGCATTGCCTATGGCGCGGCGCAGAGCGCCAAACGCGTCTGGCACAGTATCAAACCAGCATCAGGGAATTAGCTATGCGCACCCAAACCCACCCCTGTTTTGATGCTGAAGGCTTAGCCGCGATTGCCGCCGCTTACCCCAATGGCAATGCGACGGTCGATCACCATCTGGTCGGCCACCCCTTGCTGTCGCTAGACGCGCTAGCGGTGCTGGGCGAGGCGCTGTCCCCGACAAGCATCGAATATAACCGTTCGGACATCGGGGTCGATGCTGGTCCGGCTGATGTTACCGCCAACGGCCTTGGCATCGGCGAGACGATCCGCACCATCGCCGACAACAAAAGCTGGGCCGTGCTCAAAAATATCGAGACGGTGCCAGCCTATCGCGACCTGCTCCACGGCTTACTGGAGGAATTGAAGAGCGTCGTCGAACCGAAGACCGGACCGATGCTCACGCTGCAAGGCTATATCTTTGTGTCCAGTCCGGGTTCGATGACCCCATATCATTTCGATCCGGAGCATAACATCTTGCTCAACCTGAGGGGGCACAAGGCGATGCATGCCTTTCCCGCTGGCGACCCGCATTTCGCGCCGCAGGAAGAGCATGAAACCTATCATAGCGGCGGGCACCGCAGTCTGCCGTGGGATGCGGGTTTCGCGGCCCACGAATATCTGGCCGAATTGCCGCCGGGCCGCGCGGTGTTGATGCCGGTCATGGCCCCGCACTTCGTGACCGTCGGGCCAGAGCCAGCGATTTCACTGTCGATCACGTGGCGATCAGAATGGAGTTACCGCGAATCCGAAGCGCACGCCGCCAACCGATGGTTGCGCGCGCGCGGATTTTCACCAAGCATGCCGCCGCGTTGGCCGCGCCATGCGCAGATGCGCACTTTGGTATGGCGTGCGGCGCGGAAATTGGGATTGGTGGGCTAACGCTTCCCATTGGTGGCTTTTGCCGCTATGCGCCGCTTCGAGCAATAGTTGGGGGTGCGCGTTGCCGCCCCGATGGGATATGTAGAGGCTGAATGGCAAAAGAAGAATTATTGGAAATGCGCGGGCAAGTGGTCGAACTGCTGCCCAACGCCATGTTCCGCGTCAAATTGGAAAACGGCCACGAAGTCCTGGGCCACACCGCCGGAAAAATGCGCAAAAACCGTATCCGCGTGCTGGTTGGTGACGAAGTTCAGGTTGAAATGACGCCCTATGATCTGACCAAGGGCCGGATCAACTATCGCTTTAAGTGAGGCCGTGGAACGTTTAGTCCTCGCCTCTACGTCGCCAAGGCGGCTGGAGCTGCTGGCGCAAATCGGCATCATCCCTGCGCGGATAGCGGCCCCCGATATTGACGAAAGCCCGCATCGCGGTGAGCAACCGCCCGCCTATGCCCTGCGCATGGCTGAGGAAAAAGTGCGCGCG
>JBBTFY010000032.1:0-3989 GCA_038041635.1 Pseudomonadota bacterium | reverse complement strand
CCGCTTTGCCAACGCCTTCGCTGTCTGGCGATACGGTGGTGGCGATTGGCCGCCGCATCCTGCCGCGCGCCGCCGATAGCGATGAAGTCACGCATTGCCTGCACCTGCTCTCCGGCCGTCGTCACAAAGTGTATAGCGCGCTTGCCACCATCGACGCGGCGGGAAAGCTGCGCACGCGGATGTCCACCAGCATCGTCGCCTTTGCCCCGCTAAGTGCAGCGACAATCGCGGCCTATGCGGCCAGTGGCGAAGGCGTTGGCAAAGCGGGGGGTTACGCCATTCAAGGCCGCGCTGGCGCATTCGTACGCTGGATGAGCGGCAGCTATAGCGGTATCGTCGGCCTGCCATTGTTCGAGGCGCGGGCATTGCTGAACACGGCGGAAATCCCCCTTGTTTGAGTGGATTTACGAGGACGGCATAGGCGAGCGTAGAGCGGCGCTGGTCGATGGCGGCCAGATTATCGAATGCCATGTCGAGCGCGACGATGACGGGGTTAGCGTTGGTGCCCTATGCGATGCGCGCATCCTACCGCCTGACGGCGGCGGGATGACTCTGGTGCGCTTGGCGGGCGGTGAGGAAGCGCTTCTATCGGCATTACCATCCGGCACCAGCATCGGTACTGACATTTTAGTCGCAGTGACCCGCAGCGCGATAGCTGAGCGCGACATGGTCAAACGCGCCAAGTGCCGCCCCGCCCCAGAGGGTGCGCCGCCACGCCCTGCCCCTACGCTTTTCGAGCGGATTCAAGCCACCGGCACCCCTGTTCGCACGCTGCACCCGCATGAAGATGACGCGCTCGAAGACGCAGGCTGGAGCGAGTGGAGCGATGTCGCTTTGAGCGGCACCATGGCCTTTGCAGGCGGTGTTTTGCGGATGGCGCTGACCCCGGCGATGGTCGTGATCGACGTCGATGGGACGCTTGCCGCCGCTGAACTGGCGCGAAAGGGTGCCGAGGCGGCGGCGCGAGCGATCCGCGCGCTGGGCATAGCTGGGAATATCGTCATCGACCTGCCAACCCAAGACAGCAAGGCGGGGCGGATTGCGGCGGCCGAAGCGTTCGACGCCGCGCTGCCGCTCCCGTTCGAGCGCACCGCCGTCAATGGCTATGGCCTGTTGCAAATCATTCGTCATCGCACTGGCCCTAGCTTGGCCGAGCGCTGGCAATTTGCGCCCGTCGCATCGGCGGCGCTCGCTTTGCTGCGCCGTGCAGAACGCCATGGGGCCCGCAACGCGGGGGCCGAGATGCTCATCACCGCCAACCCGGCTGAAATTGCGTGGGTGTCTGCGCGCCCTGCCCTCGTTGACGCGCTGACGCGGCGCACCGCGCGCCATATGGCCTTGCAAGCTGACACAGCAATTGGCATTGGCCATGGCCATGCCATCTGATCCCGCCTCGACCACGCGATTCTGCCCGCTGTGCCGCAAACCATCGGTGGCCGAGTACCGCCCATTTTGTTCGCGCGGCTGCCGTGACCGCGACCTCAATGCGTGGTTTGACGAGGGCTATCGCATAGCAGTGACACAGGCCGCTGATGAGGGCGACGAGCCGCCCTTGCCCGACGCCGCAGAGGAATGACCATCCCCATCGTCATTGCTGCGGGCGGTAATGGATCGCGCATCGGCGGCGACAAAGCGGGTCAATTGCTTGGCGGCGTCACGCTGTTGCAACGCGCTGCTTCCTTTGCGCTGGGTCAGTCGGCGGCTGTGGCGATTGCTGCGCGGGCCGCGACCGTCATAAATGTAGAGCCAGCCTTGCCGCTGCTATTGGATACAGAGGCGGGCGGCGGCCCGCTGTCTGCGCTGGCCAGCGCGCTCGATTTTGCTGCGTCTCTCAAGGCGCAATCGGTGCTGATGATCCCGTGCGACATGCCGTTCCTGCCCACCGACCTGTTGGCGCGATTGGCAGGGGTCTGCGACGGGGCGCGGGTGGTTATGGCGCGCAGCGGTGCGCGTTTTCACCCCATCTGCGCTTTATGGCCCGTATCGGCGCGGACTCTATTGTCCCGCTATGCGGCAACCAGCAATGGATCGCTGATCGGGCTGGCCAAACAGATCGGCTTTACCGAAGTGACGTGGCAAGGCGCGCCGTTCGACCCGTTTTTTAACGTCAATGATAGTGATGATTTGGCGTTGGCGGAGCGACAGTTGGCTCAGAGTCTGTCCGCTTCAGGTTGAATCGGAACAGCCTCTATTTTTCTATATTTTCCGCCTTTTCCGAGTCGTTCGATGGTTCCATCTCACTCGAAAAGGCTCAGAACGCCAGTGCTTGAACCATAGCGCCCATGGGCTGCGCCGCCTGTCCAGAGCGGCAGCGGATGAGCCAGTCCGCCGCAACCAGCGCGGCCTGTGACCCAGAATCCTGATTGGACACGGGGGCAAGGCCAGCATCGCCCCATGTGGCGCGAACATAGGTTTCGCGTGCGCCCGTCTCTGGTAGCGCCGCAGCGAGAGGGAGTGTGCGCCACGTCAGCGCATCCGCCATGGCGCGACCCTGCATCGCCGCCAGCAGTGGTGCGAGGAACAGCCGCGCTGTCACCATCGCCGATGTCGGATTACCGGGCAGGCCGAGTAGCAGCGTATCGCCAGCGCGGCCCAGCCATACGGGCTTGCCGGGTTTCATCGCCACCTTGGAAAAGATGAGGGCGAGGCCATGCGGTTCGAACATCGCCTTGGCATAGTCGCGGTCGCCGACCGAAGCACCGCCGGTGCAGATGATAAGGTCAGCGGCGGTCAATGCGTCACCCGCGACGCGCACCAGATTATCGAAGTCATCACCCGCCATTGTCCGGCTAACCACATCGCCGCCCCATGTTTGCGCCATGGCTGCGACGCCCAGGCTGACGCTTTCGGGAATGGCAAAGCGCTGGCTGCGCGCGGTTCCCGGCGCGGCCAATTCATCACCCGTCGCGATAATTGCCACGCGTGGGCGTTTAGCGACGATGAGTTCGCCAACATCCGCCGCCGCCGCAGCAACCAAGGCACGCGGGGTTAGCAGCGTGCCGTGCTCCAGCAGTAGCGTGCCAGCTGCAAAATCGCTGGCCGCCGCGCGGACATGCCAGCCGGGGCCGTATGCGCGCGCGACGACGGCCACATCGCCATCGCGGTCGATATTTTCCTGCATAATCACACGGTCCGCGCCATCGGGCAGCGGCGCGCCGGTAAAGATACGCACCGCCTGTCCAGCGTCAATGCGCCCGCCATACCCTGTTCCGGCGAAGGATTCGCCGACCATATCGAGCCGCGCACCCACCCCCGCCACATCGGCGTCGCGGCACGCATAGCCATCCATTGCCGAGACGGCTTGGCGGGGGGAATCGAGCGCAGCTATGACGGGCTGGCTCAGCACCCGCCCCAAAGCAGCGTCGAGTGCTATGTTTTCCCCACCTAAAGGCAGCGCATTGGCAGCAATCAGCGCATGCGCCTCATCAACGCTAATCACGCGCAAATCTCGCGCAAACGCGGCACTTGGCCCGCCAGCGAGCATGGGCGGTAACGGCTGTCCAGTTCAAGCGCCAACACCAGATCCCACGCGTCGCGGCACGCACCAGTCGAACCCGGCACGCAGAAGATGAAGCTGTCGCCCGCTTGGCCCGCAAAGGCGCGCGATTGCATGGTCGATACGCCAACGGTGCCATAGCTTGCCTGATGGAACAGCACCGAAAATCCGTCCATTTCACGGCGGAACAGCGGGCGGAGCGCTTCGGGTGTCACATCGCGCGGGGTAAAACCGGTGCCGCCCGTGGTCAGGATGACATCGACCGCCGCGTCATCGACCCAGGCTTGAGCCTGCGCACGGATGCGCGCCACATCGTCGGTGACAATCGCACGGGCAGCCAAATGGTGCCCCGCGCTCGCCAGTCGCTCGGCGAGCAGCGCGCCCGATGTGTCGCTGTCCAGCGTTCGGGTGTCCGAAATCGTCATCACCGCGATGTTGAGCGGGTGGAATGTCAGCGTCTCGTCAATTCCAGCCATATCTATCCTATCAACCG
>JBBTFY010000031.1:0-11375 GCA_038041635.1 Pseudomonadota bacterium | reverse complement strand
AGTGATGATCAATTGCGCTTTGCTGCCTGCGCGCGGCACCTGTAGTCGCGCTAGCGCCGCCATTCGCGCCGATGATGCGCGCATAGATGGTCCTGCGCGGTCGTAGGGCAGGCAATCCCAAGCGGGGAAGCGGATGACCTCGACTTCGGGGGCAAAATAGGCGCAGGCATCGCCCAGCGCCTGCATCGCCGCATCATCCGATGCGATCCACAGCAACCGCCCGCCCGATTGGTGCGCGATCAGACGCGCAAGATCGCTGGCCAGCAAGCCCGCATAACCGTCGGCACCGCGCGCAAGCGTCATCGGCGTTTTGGCCGTCAATAGGCGGGTGAAATCCATCATCAGCGCGGGATGGCGATGTAATCGAGCCGTTGCAACAGCTCCATCATTGGCCCGGCCATATGAACGGGTGGTGTGCCAGTGCCCAGTGCCCACGCCATAATATCGACATCCTGTTCCTCGATCAGTGCCTCAAACCACTTAAGCTGCGCCTCGTCCCAATCCGCGCCATAGGCGTCGAAAAATCCGCCGACCATATAGTCGGCCTCGCGTGTCCCGCGATGCCAGGCGCGATAGGACAGGCGGCGTCTGCGTATGTCGGTGTCCATGGTCTTCTCATATTCATTGGGGTGCTAGCGCGCGTGCGTATGTCCGCTTATGGTGGCGATAGCCATGCGACCGACGATACTCAATCCACTCTTTGCCGAAATGTCCGCGCGGCGCGGCGTTGGTCCGCAATTGGCCAAGGCGCTCGAACGGCTCAGGCTCACTCGCGTGCGCGATGCTTTGTTCCATTTGCCGACGGGGTTGATCGAGCGTGCTCTCGTCGCCAGCCTCGACGAAGCGCAGGTCGGGCAGAACATCATCGTCGAATTGACGGCGCAGTCCTATCAAAGCGGCCGTTCGGCGCGCGCACCGTTTCGCGTTGATGCTTTTGATACAGCTGGTAATCATGTCGCCATCACCTATTTTGGCCGCGCGCAGGGGCTTGGGAAGAAATCCTTTCCGATTGGCGAACCACGCATCGTTTCGGGCCGCCTCGACCGCTATGGCGACATGTTGCAAATCGTTCACCCTGATCATGTGGTTGCACTGGGTGCAGGCGCTCTCCCGCGCGATAGGGAAGCGGTCTATCCGCTGACAGAGGGGCTTTCAAATTATCGAATATCTAATATTATTAAAGAATTATTGGATAATATTCCCAATCTTTGTGAATGGATTGAACCCGGCTGGCTTGCCGCGCAAAATTGGCCAGACTGGAAAACCGCCCTACGCGAAGTGCATGCGCTGTGCCTTCAACCTCGCGCCCAAGACCGCCTTGCCTATGACGAACTTTTTGCCGGGCAATTGGCCCTATTGCTGGTCCGCGCATCGACCCGCCAGCGCAAGGGCCGTCCGTTGCAGGGCGACGGGCGGTTGCGCGGTGCATTGCAACTGCCCTTTGCGCTCACCCTTGCCCAGCGCCGCGCCATAGCTGAGATTGACGGCGACATGTGCCAATCCTCGCCGATGCTGCGCTTGCTTCAGGGCGATGTAGGCTCTGGCAAGACGGTAGTGGCGCTGATGGCACTACTAGGCGCCGCCGAATGCGGGGCGCAGGGCGCGCTGCTCGCTCCGACAGAGATTTTGGCGCGGCAACATTATGAAAATCTGCGCTCGATGCTATCAGGGCTACCCGTTAACATCGCCTTGCTGACGGGGCGCGACAAGGGCCGTGCCCGCGAAGCGACGCTGATGGGCGTGGCCGACGGCAGCATCCATATCCTCATCGGCACCCACGCACTTTTCCAAGAGGCCGTCACCTATCGCGACCTTGCGCTCATCATCGTTGATGAACAGCATAAGTTTGGCGTTGCCCAGCGGCTTTTGCTGGCGCGCAAGGGGACAATACCGCCGCATGTTCTGGCGATGACGGCAACACCGATCCCGCGCACATTGGTGCTCGCGGCCTATGGCGAGATGGACGAAAGCCGCCTTGACGAATTGCCGCCGGGGCGCACTCCGGTGGATACGCGCGTTATTTCCAGCGAACGGGTCGGCGAGGTGGTCGACGGACTTGCGCGGCATCTGGACAGCGGCCAGCGCGCCTATTGGGTGTGTCCATTGGTCGAGGAAAGCGAGCTGAGCGACTGCGCTGCGGCGGAAGAGCGCGCCGCGCTGCTCCGCGCGCGCTTTGGCGCTGCGGTTGGCTTGGTCCACGGGCGGATGAAGGGACCGGAACGCGACGCGGTGATGGATGACTTCAAGACTGGGCGTTTGCTCCTGCTCGTCGCGACCACGGTTATCGAGGTTGGCGTCGATGTGCCCGAAGCCAGCCTGATGATTATCGAGAGCGCCGAACGCTTCGGTCTGGCGCAATTGCACCAACTACGCGGGCGCGTTGGGCGCGGAACGGCAGCATCGCGATGCTTGCTCATCCGCGCGCCACAAATTGGCGAAACCGCGCGGGCGCGCCTCGCGCTCATGCGCGAAACCAACGATGGCTTTCGAATCGCGGAGGAGGACCTGGCGCTGCGCGGCGGCGGCGAAGTGTTGGGCACGCGGCAATCGGGTGATGCGACCTTTCACCTCGCTACGCCTGAACAGGTGTCGCGCCTGATTGGTCCCGCCCGCGACGATGCGCGGCTGTTAATCGACCGCGACGGCGGCCTGTCTGGCCCGCGAGGACAGGCGGCGCGGCTGGCGCTTTATCTGTTTGAGCGCGATGCAGGGGTGGAGTTGCTGCGGGGGGGCTAGGGTCGGTGCCTAGATTCAGCGAGCACCCATCGCACGCAAAAGCGGCGCATAATCGGATTGGGCGATAGTGGTACTAAAGTGAATGCCGCTTCGCCCGCCAACCGACCAAATACAGACACCCTGAATTTTTCCGATCACCGGCATCTGAAAGTGAACAATCTCATCTTCGTTGAGGACTTGATCGTGGCGGACCAAAACACCGTCAGCCGAGATGTTGACCATGGTCATCATCACTGATCGTCCATCGGGTAACTGCACATTGACGCGCGAATAGACGTCGCTGCGCGGCGACAGGCGCTGATCTACGCCGACATAATTGGCAGATGACATCACCTTCATTATTTTTTCCCCGATAGCGCGGGAATATGCGCCTTGGCCCGTCAACAACTCGTTAACGGTGCGGCCAGCCGATTATTCCGCTTTTATCAGGCCGTGGCGTTTTGCGCCAAGCTGGACGGGGGTGGGTTCGCTACCGGGGGTGATGCGCATCATCGGGTCGGTGATCACCACACCCCCGACCTTAACCGCACCTTCGGCAATTTTGCGTTTGGCTTCGTTATTCGACGCGGCAAAGCCTAGTCCTTTGAGTGCGTCGAGCACAGCGATGCCATCCGCTCCGACCTCTATCGTCGGTAAATCGCCGCCAATCTTGCCTTGCTCAAATGTCTGGCGAGCAGTCGCCGCTGCAGCATCCGCTGCTTCCTGCCCTCGGCACAGCGCCGTCGCGGCATTGGCAAGCACCACTTTGGCGGCGTTGATGTCGGCACCCTCCAGCGCCTCCAGCCGCGCAACCTCGTCCATCGGCATGTCGGTGAACAGTCGCAAAAATCGCCCGACATCACCGTCATCGACGTTGCGCCAATATTGCCAATAATCATGGTGCGACAGTTGGTCGGGGTTGAGCCACACTGCGCCAGCGGCGGTCTTGCCCATCTTTGCGCCTGATGCCGTGGTTAGCAGCGGCGTCGTTAACCCGAACAGCTCAATCTGATCGGTCCGCCGCGCCAACTCGATACCGTTGATGATATTACCCCATTGGTCCGACCCGCCCATTTGCAACCGCGCGCCGTGCGTGCGTGCCAGCTCGCGGAAATCATAGGCTTGCAGGATCATATAGTTGAACTCAAGAAAGGTCAGCGGTTGTTCGCGGTCCAGCCGCAATTTGACCGAATCGAATGTCAACATCCGGTTGATCGTGAAATGCGGGCCAACGGTGCGCAGCAGCTCGACATAGCCAAGCGCGTCGAGCCAGTCGGCATTGTTGACCATCACCGCGTCGCTCGCACCATCCCCGAAAGTCAAAAATCGCTCGAACACGGTGCGGATCGACGCGATGTTGGCGTTGATCTCTTGCTCGCTCAGTAATTGCCGCGATGCGTCCTTGCCCGATGGATCGCCCACTTTAGTGGTGCCGCCGCCCATCAACACAATTGGTTTGTGCCCGGCTTGCTGCAAGCGGCGCAGCATCATGATCTGAACCAGGCTGCCGATATGCAGGCTGGGCGCGGTCGCATCAAAGCCGATATAGGCGGGGATGACTTGTTTTGATGCCAACGCATCCAGCCCTTCCGCATCGGTGGTCTGGTGGATATAGCCGCGCGAGGACAGCGTGCGTAACAGATCGGATACATATTCGGTCATGATGCGGGCGCGCTTAGCATGGGGGCCGGGTATTGGGTAGCATGAGTGTGGAGCTGATATGTCACACCGCCACGCCATCGCACAATGTGCAAAGTGTTGCGGTTGATGCTTCCTGCGATAAACAGGGCCAAATGTGGCTTCGCTACCATGTGGAATGCGATTTGGAGTCATTGCAATTGCCCAATGAAGTTGATCCAGGTCGCTCCGACGGTCTTTGGAAAACTACATGTTTTGAGGTGTTTATTACAAATGACAGCAAAAAATATGCCGAGCTAAACTTTGCGCCTTCGTCGCTATGGGCGGCCTATATGTTTGATGGCTATCGCGCGGGGATGAAGCCGCTACAGCTGACGTGTGATCCGGTCATTGGATTGGATGTTAGCGATAGCCATTTCGCACTCGAAGCTGATTTACGACTACCTACGATGTGGGCTGGGCACGATCTCAGGCTCGCCCTGTCCGCCGTTATCGAGGAAGTGGACGGCACCAAATCCTATTGGGCGCTCAAACATCCGCCCGGCGCGCCAGATTTTCATCATCCCGATTGCTTTGCGCTTCACCTTGGGGCACCGGATATAGCATGACATTCCTGTTCGGAATTGACCGCCTGCTTAGCGACACTGAGCTTCGCAAACCGCTCATCGGACAGCGCGTGGCGCTGCTCGCGCACCCGGCATCGGTGACGGACGGCCTGACGCACAGCCTCGATGCGCTGATTGCCTGCGGGGTCAACATCACCGCCGCCTTTGGCCCGCAACACGGCCTGCGCGGCGACAAGCAGGATAATATGGTCGAATCGCCGGATTTTGACGATCCGGTCCACCATGTCCCCGTGTTCAGCCTTTATGGCGAGGTGCGCCGCCCGACGACGCAGTCGATGGAGACGTTCGACACGATCCTTATTGACATGCAGGACCTTGGCTGCCGCATCTACACCTTCATCACCACCTTGCTCTATATGCTCGAAGCCGCCGCCAAGCATGGCAAAGCGGTGTGGCTACTCGACCGACCCAATCCCGTAGGCCGCCCCATCGAAGGCCTGACACTGCGCGCTGGGTGGGAGAGCTTTGTTGGCGCTGGCCCCATGCCGATGCGGCACGGCCTAACGCTTGGTGAGATGGGGCAGTGGTTCGTCGACCATTACCGCCTCGACGTTGATTATCGCGTCATCGTGATGGAGGGCTATGCACCCGACGCTGTGCCGGGGTTCGGCTGGCCCGAGGACCGCGCGTGGATCAATCCCAGCCCCAATGCACCGAACCTCAATATGGCGCGCGCCTATGCCGGTACCGTGATGCTGGAGGGAACCAACTTAAGCGAGGGCAGGGGGACGACGCGCCCGCTTGAGCTGTTTGGTGCGCCTGACATTGATGCGCGCGCGGTAATAGCGGCGATGCACGTGCTTGCGCCGCAGTGGCTCGACGGGTGCAAACTGCGCGACATAGCGTTCGAACCGACATTCCACAAACATGCTGGTGCGCTGTGCCACGGCGTCCATATCCATGCCGATGGGCCGTGGTATGACCATAAAGCGTTCAAGCCGTGGCGGGTGCAGGCGCTGGCGTTCAAGGCTATCCGCAGCATCTATCCCGACTATCCGCTGTGGCGTGGCAAAGATTTCAAATATGAATATACCGATGATGTTCTGGCGATTGACGTCATCAATGGCGGGCCAGCGTTGCGCGAATGGGTCGATGATGCTGTGGGTTGCGCGGGCGACCTCGACGCGTTGACAACGCCTGACGAGGCCGCTTGGGCGGATATGACACGGCGCTATCTGCGTTATTGAGGGGGGAATGGATATGATTTTGGTAACCGGAGCCATTCAGGGCAGCGATGCGACCATCGACGAACTGCTGGCGATCAGCCTCGATCATGTGCGGCGATCTCGCGCCGAACCGGGCTGTATCAGCCACGATGTCCACCGCCATGCCGAAGATGCCAACCGACTGGTGTTCGTCGAGCAATGGGCCGATCTGGCGGCGCTTAAACAGCATTTTGCGGTGCCAGAATCGGGGGCATTCGTCCGCGCGATGAGCGGATTGGCGGTCGGCCCGCCCAGTATCGCGATCTATAACGCGACCGAAATCCCTTATGTCTTGGGCGGTGCTTAACAGCGCGTCATGCCCGAACTTGGGATCATAGAGGGCTATTTCGGGCGCAGTTGGTCGTGGGACGACCGCGCCGCCATTGTCGCCACGCTCGCGCCCGCTGGCTATCGTTACTTTCACTATGCGCCAAAGGCTGAAGCAAAGCTGCGCAAGCAGTGGATTGAACCATTTTCAGAGCTTGAAATCAAAACCTTATCGCAATTCTCTAATCATTGCCGTCAACATGGCATGCGCTTTGGCGTCGGCCTGACCCCCTTTGCCGCGCACCTCGATTTTTCCGCTGACGTGCGCGCGGGTATGAAAGCCAAGCTCGCACAGCTTGACGCGATAGGCATTGACGACCTCGCGATTCTGTTTGACGATATGGACGGCGATGTCGCCGACCTTGCTCAGCGTCAATCCGAAATCATTGCCTTTGCCACCGACCACAGCCGCGCGGGCGCATTTTTTACGTGCCCAAGCTATTATAGCGACGACCCCCTACTCGACCGCGTATTTGGCGCGCGTCCGCCAAATTATCTCGAAGACTTTGGACGCGGCATCGACCCCGCCGTCGCCATTTACTGGACGGGCGAGGAAGTGTGTTCGGCTGAAATCTCGCCCGGCCATCTTGCCGATGTGACGCAACGCTTGGGCCGCATGCCTGCCCTGTGGGATAATTATCCGGTCAATGATGGCCCGCGCATGGCGCAATATCTGCACTTACGCGGCTTTACAGGACGCAGCGCGGCGGCGGGCAAGTTGATTACGCACCACGCCATCAACCCGATGTCACAGCCGCATCTCGGCTGTATCCCCGCGCTGACGCTGCCGATGCTCTACCGCCAAGGGGGTGATTATTGCTACGGGCGGGCTTTCCTTGAAGCCGCTACGAAGGCCGTAGGGCTAGACCTCGCGGCGATGCTTCACGCCGACATGTTGGCGCTGTGCGACAGCGGGCTTGACCGATTGAGCGAAGCGCGCAAAGCCAAGTTGGCCGTGCGCTACACTGCGCTCGACCACCCCGCCGCGCGCGAAGTGGTCGATTGGTTGAATGGTGGTTATGCGATCACTGGCGAAATGCTACAGACGCAATGAAGGATTGTGAATAATGCCCGGACCCTTGCACGGCATCCGTATCATCGAATTTGCGGGTATCGGCCCCGGCCCGTACTGCGGGATGATGCTGGCCGATCATGGCGCAGAGGTTATCCGTATCGACCGCCCCGGCGCGATGTTGCTGCGCCAAGACCCACTGGCGCGCAGTCGCCGCTCGATCTACCTCGACATAAAAACCCCCGAAGCCGTTGCCATCGCCCGCGACCTATGCCGGGGTGCGGATGGCATTATCGAGGGGTATCGCCCCGGCGTTATGGAGCGGCTCGGGCTTGGCCCCGACGTCCTCATCGCCGACAATCCAGCGCTGGTTTACGGGCGGATGACGGGGTGGGGGCAATATGGCCCCTATGCACAATCGGCCGGGCACGACATCAATTATATCGCGCTGTCGGGCGTGCTCCACACCATTGGCCGCAGCGGTGAACGCCCTGTGCCGCCTGTCAACTATATCGGCGATTTTGGCGGCGGCGGCATGATGCTGGCTTTCGGGATGGTAAGCGCCATTTTGGGCGTCAAAAATGGTGCAAAAGGACAGGTTATCGATTGTGCGATGACCGATGGTTCGGCGGTTATCGCCTCGATGATATGGGGTGCGCGCGCGCTAGGCGTGTGGGCGGATGAACGCGAGGTCAACCGCCTCGATGGCGGTGCGCCTTACTATGACACCTATGAATGCAGCGATGGCAAATATGTCGCCATTGGCTCCATCGAACCACAATTTTATGCGCTGCTGCGCGGTGCGACGGGGCTGGACGCCGATCCCGATTTCGACACGCAAACCGACCAGTCCAAATGGCCCGCTCTCAAGCTGAAAATGGCCGACCTGTTCAAAACCAAATCGCGCGGCGAATGGTGCGAAATCATGGAGATGACCGACATTTGCTTTGCCCCAGTGCTCAGCATGGATGAGGCACCTCGCCACCCGCACAATGTCGCGCGGCAGAGCTTCATCGACGTTGGCGGGACGATCATGCCCGCGCCAGCGCCGCGCTATTCGGCGACGCTGACCGATCATCCAACGCCTGCTCCTGCATTGGGCGCGGATGGCGATGCTCTGCTGGCAGAGCTTGGCTATGATGCGGCCAAAATCGCTGCTTCGCGCGATTGTGGTGCACTGCGATGACGACTGAACATGAGCCTTATCCAGAATATCGCGAGGGGTCGGATGCGCGCACACTCCGCGATGCGCTGGGATGCTTTGCGACGGGGGTGACTATTGTCACCGCGATGGATGCTGGGCAGGGCGGGGGCGGCACCCCGATCGGATTGACGGTCAACAGCTTCACCTCGGTGTCGCTCGACCCTCCGCTGTTACTGGTGTGCATCGCCAATGATGCGGGAACCGCGCCAATCCTCGCTTCGGCGGAGCGTTTTGCGGTCAATATGCTCCAAATGGGGCAAGAGCCTGAGTCAAACCGTTTTGCGGGCAAGGGCGAGGACCGCTTCGCCGCAACCGATTGGTCGGTTGGCGAATATGGCACGCCGATGATCAATGGCTCGCTGGCCAGTTTTGAATGCGCGCGCCACACGGTGCACGATGCGGGCGACCATTTCATCCTTGTCGGCCGCGTGCTCAAGGCAAAGTTTGAACCGCATGGCGACCCGCTGCTCTATTTTCGGGGGAACTATCGGCGGGTCGATGGGGGGTGATGGGGGTCTTTCCTACAACCATTCAGGCGTGATAAGATGCAGCTTATTTTGTAAGTTTTGGCTCTTTGAACATGTTAATCGGCATCACTTATCCCTCTCCCCCCTTCGACTGCCTGCCAAGGCAGGCGCTCAGGACAGGCTTGTGGGGAGAGGGATGCGCAGATTTGCAAACTTGTTTGCTAGTCGTAGCTGGGTGTGGGGGATAATTTCTTCTCCGCGCCTCTGCGTCTCTGCGCGAACATTCTTTCTTCCGTCATTGCGAGCCACCGTCAGGTGGCGTGGCAGTCCAGTCTATGGCACCGCTTCTGGATTGCTTCGCGTCTCTCGCAATGACGAGAGTGGGCGGCAAAGTGTATTATGTGTATCATACGACTGTGTATCGTTGACACCACACCTCTGTAACCCGCAGGCGGCCGTTGTTTCCCCCGCGCGTTGTATCAACCAAAGCCGCAACGCGTTTCCATTCCCTTCGTCATTGCGAGGGGCGTAGCCCCGTGGCAATCCAGTCTATGCCCGCCGCTTCTGGATTGCCGCGCTCCCTTACGTTCGCTCGCAAAGACGAGCGAAGGAAAATAGCTGGTTCGAAAGACAGTGTAAGGAATGGTGAGCCCTGCTGGGCTCGAACCAGCGACCTAATGATTAAAAGTCATTTGCTCTACCAACTGAGCTAAGGGCCCCAAATCCATTTGGGCAATGCACTAGCGGCATTGAGGCGTCCCCCTAGAGCGGAGTCCCACGAAGGTCAACGCTGCTTTATGGGTTTGGGCCTGCCTATGCGTCTGGCAATATGTCTAACGTTCAGCCCAGTGACCGGGTCACGCCAATCACCTGCTAACATAGCGAGCGGGCCAGTCACGAAGCGGCGGCTCTGCCAATGCGGGTGCGGGATGGAAAGCGCGGGCGATTGCCACAGGCCGCCGCTCCACAAGATGATGTCGAGGTCGAGCACGCGTCGGCCCCAGCGTTGCCCACGGCGGCGGCCGAAAGCACGCTCTATTTGTTTGAAAAGTGACAAAAGATCGGGCGGTGGCAGGGCGGTAGAAATCAACGCTGCGGCATTGGCATAGCGGCGCTGCGAAGGGCCAATCGCGGCAGATTGCTGGGTTGGCGATAGAGCAAATAGGACCACATCATGGGCCTGCAAATGCACCATTGCAGCGGCGAGGATCGATTCGGGCCGTCCGTGAAGGCCATGCGGGCGGTTGCTGCCCAGCGCGATGACATAAAGGTGGTTAGGAGAGATGGGCAGAGAATTCATCCAACAAAGCCGCATAAAGATCGCGTTTGAACGGAACGATCAGGTCAACGATGCGGTGCGGTGCGACCCATTGCCATGCGCGGAACTCTTGATGATCGGTGGCAATGTCGATGGCGTCATCTTGGCCATCAAAATGCATCACAAACCAGTGCTGCCGCTGCCCACGATATTTTCCGCCCCACATTTTGCCCGCCAGATGGGGGGGTAGGTCGTAAAAATACTCGCTGGCGGAACGCGCGGCAATGGTAACGAGGGCCGCATGCACGCCCGTTTCTTCGCGTAATTCGCGCAAAGCCGCTGCTTCAGGCTCTTCGCCCTCGTCGATCCCGCCTTGTGGCATCTGCCAGGCCTCATTGCCGGTATCGAGCCGTTGGCCGACGAATATCTGCTTTTGGCGGTTGAGCAGCATGACGCCAGCACAGGGGCGATAGGGCAGGTGGCTGTATGGATCGTTCATGATACACCCATAGCGCAGCTTTTTTATGCTGTGGAACAAAATCTATTTGGCCTCACGGCATAAGGCGGCGTAGGGAAACGTTGTAAAGCGAAACTGGGTCAGAAAGCCAAGAACGATGGCGTCAGCCGCACAAAGCACAACAAGCACTTCACCGACACAAAGCCAATCCGAATCCGTCGTCATCCGTTTTGCGGGCGACTCGGGCGATGGGATGCAGTTGACGGGGGGGCAGTTCACGCTCTCCACCGCACTCAGCGGCAATGATCTGGCGACCTTTCCCGATTTCCCTGCCGAAATCCGCGCACCGCAAGGGACGCTGTTTGGCGTGTCGGCGTTCCAGATCAACTTTGGCTCGGACGAGATTGATACGGCAGGTGACGCTCCCGATATTTTGGTCGCGATGAACCCGGCGGCACTAAAAACC
>JBBTFY010000030.1:7463-23823 GCA_038041635.1 Pseudomonadota bacterium | reverse complement strand
CGGGCGTGCCCTTCGCGTTCTTCTCCGGCCGCGAGCAGTCCGGCCTGCCGCCCGCACCCTATGCCTATGTGCAGCTCGACGATCCCGCCAAGGAAGCCAGCGCCAAGGCGTTGATGGATGAATTACGCTGCCTTGTGTGCCAAGGGCAATCGATTGCCGATTCAGACGCTGCGCTGGCCGGCGATATGCGCAGTCAGGTTCGGGCCCGGATACTTGCGGGGGAGCGGCCCGAGGATATCCGCAATTGGTTGATTGCGCGCTACGGTAATTGGGTGACCTATGACCCGCCGTTCGGATGGGACACCGCGCTGCTCTATATCGCGCCGTTCGCAGCGCTGTTTGCGGGGTTGTGGCTGGCGTTCGGGCGGTTCCGCCGCACGGAAAGCGAGGACGAAATATGAGCGCGCTGCTGATCATCTTGGCGTTGGGTCTGCTGTGCTGGCTGGGCATCGTCTTTATCGGCCGCGTGCCCAAAAACGCCTATATTCCGGTGGCGGCGGCCATCATGTTCGGGCTGAGCGGCTATTTGGTGATGGGTGCACCGGGCGTGGCGGGGGCACCGGTCGCGTTGCCCGAGGCGCAGGGCTTTGGCGAGCCGCTGACCGACCCGCGAAATGGCATGAGCGACCGCTTTGGCGAGGCAAGCCAATGGCTTGGCCTGTCCGACGGGTTGATGCGTGCGGGACGCACACAATTGGCAGCAGAAGCGCTACAACAAGGGTTGCGCGCGCACCCGCGCAATGTCGACCTATGGGTTGGCTTTGGCAATGCACTGGTCGCGCATGCGGGCGGGGTGATGACCCCGGCAGCGGCGATGGCGTTCGACAAGGCCGCTGACATTGACCCTACGCACCCAGGGCCGCCATTTTTTGCTGGGCTGTCGCTGGCGCAAGGCGGTGATATAGAGGGTGCGCGGGCGGTGTGGAAACAGCTGCTCGACCGTTCACCAGCCAATGCGCCGTGGCGCGCGGATTTGGAGCAGAGGTTGGCGGAACTGCCCCCGCCTACACCTGCATCAGCCAGTGCGCCAACCCCTGCGCCAGTCAGCGCGAACGGGTCGCAAACTCGTTGATTGCGATTGGCCTTGATGAGTGATAGGCGCGCCCGTCCGCGTCGTATCGCTGACACATGCATTTTGTTTGCCGCGATTTGCGAGTCGTCAGGTCATCCCACCTGACTTCAAATCGCTCTAGGGGAGTCGCGGAATGACCGCACCAACGGATAGCGTTTCCGCAGACGGGCCGCTTGGCGCGGGCCATGGCGAAGACGCCGAGTTGGAACAGGGTGGTCACGGCAGCCGCGACGGTTTTGCCAAGCTGGCTCTGGGCGCGGTTGGCGTCGTGTTTGGCGATATTGGCACCAGCCCAATATACGCATTTCGCGAAACCTTTGCCGGGCATCATAAAATCAACGTCGATCCGGTGCACATATATGGCGTATTGAGCCTGGTATTCTGGTCGATGATGATCGTCGTGACGTTCAAATATGTCCTGACGATCATGAGAGCGGATAATAAGGGCGAGGGCGGTAGCCTGGCCTTGCTCGCGCTCATCAACCGCGAGACGACCGACACGCGGCGGTGGAGCACATCCATCGTCCTGCTTGGGGTATTCGCCACCGCGCTGTTTTACGGCGATTCGATGATTACCCCCGCCATGTCGGTGATGTCGGCAACAGAGGGTTTGAAATATGTGAACCCATCGTTTGCGCCGCTGTCGGTGCCGATTGCGATTGCGATTTTGGTCGGGTTGTTCATGATTCAAGCACGCGGCACGGCCAAGGTCGGGGCGTTGTTTGGCCCGATCATGGTCCTCTATTTTGGGCTGCTCGCCTATCTTGGCCTGTCGCACATTGGCGCAATGCCGATGGTTGTGCTGGAGACGCTCAATCCGTTCAACGCCGCGCAATTCTTTTGGGTGGACGGCTTTCGTGCTTTCATCGCGATGGGTTCGGTCGTGCTTGCGGTGACGGGGGCAGAGGCGCTTTACGCAGACATGGGCCATTTTGGCCGCAGACCAATCGGCATATCGTGGCTGGCGATTGTGCTGCCATGTCTGATGCTCAACTATATGGGGCAGGGCGCGATGATATTGTCGCTTGACCCAGCGCTGGCAGCCGAAGCAATCAAGGACCCGTTCTTTTTAATGGCCCCCGATTTTCTGCGGCTTCCCGTGGTAGTCATTGCGCTGTTGGCGACAATCATTGCCAGCCAAGCCGTGATATCCGGTGCTTTTTCGCTGACGCAGCAGGCAATACAGCTTGGTTTCATTCCGCGCCTGCGCATTTTGCACACCAGCGAGAGCGCGGCGGGGCAAATCTATATTCCCGCGATCAACTGGGCACTGATGATCATGGTGATCGTATTGGTGCTGTTTTTCCAGACATCGAGCAACTTGGCAGCGGCTTATGGTATTGCGGTGACGGGCGCGATGGCCATCGACACGTGCCTGCTGGCGGTTGTGCTGTTCAGCCTATGGAAGTGGCCAGCGTGGAAGGCGGTGCCGCTGCTCGCGATATTTGTGACCGTTGATCTGGCCTATCTGGGCGCGAACCTGCTCAAGGTTCCCGATGGCGGCTATTTCCCGCTTCTGATCGGGCTCCTCATCTTCACCATCCTCACTACATGGGCGCGTGGCCGTAAATTGATGCAGGAACGGCTGGCCGAAGGGGCGATGCCGCTCAGCCTATTTGTGCAAAGCGCGGCGAATTCGGCAACGCGGGTGCCCGGAACTGCCGTTTTCATGACGTCGACCGCGCAAGGGGTGCCGCCGGCCTTGTTGCACAACCTCAAGCACAACAAAGTCATTCACGAGCGGATCATTCTTTTGACTGTCCAGATCAAGGATGTCCCCTTTGTTGACGGCAGTAAACGGCTGGTGACAGAAGATTTGGCGCAAGGGTTCCACCGCATCATCCTGCGTTACGGGTTTATGCAGACCCCCGATGTCCCAGCTGCATTGGCGGGCGTGCAATGTTGCGGGCCGCAGTTCAAAATGATGGAAACCAGTTTTTTCCTCTCTCGCCAGACATTGTTGGCCTCATCGCGGCCAGGGATGGCGCTGTGGCGCGAGAAATTATTCGCGTGGATGCTGCGCAACGCGGAAAGCGCGATGGAGTTTTTCCGCCTACCGACTAATCGCGTTGTTGAATTGGGCAGTCAGGTCGAAATCTGATTCAATTCTATCGGGTCCAATTCGGTGCAAATATAGCAAAAGCACTGGCATTCGTCTGCCCTTTGGTTCAGCCCTGTTCCATATGAAGGGCAATATGCATCCGATGAATGACCATGCTGGGTCCGGTGCTCCCGTGCCGACGCTATTCCTTTTGTGCCAAAACATGCGGGCCGCTGACCAGAGTTGGCTGGGGCATATACTGTCACAATATGGTTTTCTGGACGATGGCGATGATGGGATTGCGCATATATTCCCGATTAATGCCCAGCACTGGGGCACGTCCATAGGTGTGACGGGCGGACCTGTGGCGGCGCAAATGTTGCGCGAACAGGCGCAACTGGGCGCCGCGTCGCTTGCCGGACTGGACATTGTCCCCGATATGCAGAGGTGTGATGTCGTTGCGCTCAGCCTGCAACGGCTACCAGCCACCGCGCGAGCGCAGGCAGTTCAGCGGCTGGCCTTCATGGCGGCGACGCTTTGCGAAGTGGTGCAGGCAAGCGCGATGTTTTGGCCCCCGGCGCAGCTTTGGTCGAATCCCAACGATCTGGCGGCGGCTGTTATTGCCATGGAGGAACAAGGATTGCCGCCACTGCTGCATTTCGTGGCATTTGCTTATTTGTTGGCTGACAAGACAGATGTTGCGGGCGAGCACGGTATAAGCACACATGGCCTAGCATGGATGGTCGGGCAAGAGATTGAGGTTATGGCTCCGCTTACCCTCGCGAATCCCGAAATATTACGCCGCTGCGCAAGACTGGCCGTTGATGTCATGGTGAAGGGTGCATATGCAGGGCCAATGGAGGTCGCGGGCCTTTCAAGAGGAGAGGTTCTTTCAATCGCCGCTGTAGATCAAAGTGGCCCTGTGGGCATCGTAAGGGCTAAGATCGTGATTTAAGGATAGGGACAGGCGAGTGCGGCACCTTGTATTGACTGCAAAGCCTATATTTCAACACCATCATTTGCTCCCTTTGTCTCTTATCAAACGAAGACAGATTGGCATCTATTTGGCGCGGATGGAGCAATTCGGCATTCGGTTGACTGATCGGGCGACCAATTGCCAGTGGCTGCCTGCCAACGAGGCGACTGCATTTGCCGTGGGCCACGCGATGCACCGTGGACCGCACCCGCGCTATACCGATGTCGTTGCGCACCGGGTTGAGCGTATTCGCCAACGCGGGGAGGATAATGCGGCTGCCGTAGCGCGATTGAGAAGGTTGCAGCGCGCAATGGCGCGGCTGTTGACCGGCGTTGGCCCGCGCAATATGCAACTCAACCGCCGCGACCCGATGCGCTGTTTTGCCGATTACAGCTATCTCGATGACGCTCTAACGCGGATGTTCAGCGCCGCCGAATGACCCCGCCCAGCGCGTCATAGGCCGCATGGTATTCGCCCTCTAACTTGGCAACAAGGTCGGCGACACTCAGCACCGCGTCGATCGCGCCGACGCCTTGGCCAGACCCCCAAATATCTTTCCACGCCTTGGCCTTGCTACTTTCGCCCGAGCCAAAGTTCATCTTGGTCACGTCGCCATCAGGCAGATTGTCGGGGTCCATCCCTGCCGCTACAATCGACGCGCGCAGATAATTGCCGTGCACCCCAGTGAACAGGCTGGAATAGACGATGTCGGCGGCGTGCGCTTCGACAATAGCGTCCTTATACGCCTGCACGGCATTGGCCTCGGTGGTGGCGATAAAGGCTGAGCCAATATAAGCGAGATCAGCGCCAAGCGCCTGCGCCGCTAATATCGAGCGGCCATGCGCAATCGCACCCGACAGCGCAACGGGTCCATCGAACCAGCTGCGGATTTCCTGCATCAAGGCAAAGGGCGACTGCACACCTGCATGGCCGCCCGCGCCGGTCGCAACTGGGATAAGGCCGTCGGCACCCTTTTCAATCGCCTTGTGCGCGAAACGATCATTGATGATGTCGTGCAGCGTGATGCCGCCCCAGCCATGGACGGCTTGGTTGAGTTCTTCGCGCGCGCCAAGCGAGGTGATGGTAATCGGCACTTTCCACTTTTCGCACGTCGCAATGTCGGCAAGCAGGCGGTCGTTCGATTTGTGGACGATCTGGTTGACCGCATAGGGCGCAGACGGCGTGTCCGGATTGGCCGCATCCCACGCCGCCAATTCCTCAGTTATCCGGTGCAGCCATTCGTCGAGCAGGCTTTGTGGGCGCGCGTTGAGTGCGGGAAAGCTGCCGACAATCCCCGCCTTGCATTGCGCAATGACAAGGTCGGGGCCTGAGATAATGAACATCGGCGACGCAATGACGGGCAGGCGCAGCGTGTCGAAAATGGCGGGCAGGGTCATGGGCGGGCCTCTCTCGTGCAGAAAACGTGATGCGTTACCTTAACGTAAGCGTAAGCGCGCGCAAGGGGGGGGCGTTTTCGCCATAGGAATATCGGGGGCGATGAAAAGCGTTTTTCCAGCGATAAATTGTGATAGGCACGCGTTGGCTACGAGGGCGCTGAAACGGGTTTAGCGCAATTTTATAGACTGGGGGCAGCGGAATGATTGAGCATGGCCCCGGCTTAGAGGCGCAATCGGCCCGCATCACCGCGTCAAAATGGCAAATCATTGCGCTGTTGATGGCCATTGGATTGGCGCTGATTTTCCCAGCCGGGGCCAGCTTGACAGCCTTTTATTTGAATCGTCAGGACATCGTTCTGCTTGGTCTTGGTCTGGTGCTGCTGGCGATTTGCGCATGGCGACTTACGCCGCGCGCGCTGCCGCTGTCTGGGCACCGCCTGTTGTTGCCGGGCGGAGCTTTGCTACTGTTGCTCGCATGCTTGGCCGGGCATTATATGCTGCTTGGCGGTTATGATTTGAGCCGCGATGAGCAAATGGTCAGTTTTGATGCGGAAGTGTTTCGTTCCGGCCATCTGGTTGCAGCGCTGCCTGCGATGTGGCGCGACGGCGCTGAAGCGCTCAACACCAGTTTCATGTATCCGGCCCTAACGCGCGGCGCATGGATTTCCAATTATCTTCCCGGCAATGCAGCGTTGCAAGCCTTGGCCGGCAGGCTGACCGGGCCGCTGCTATCGGCGCTGGGTCTGGCCGCATTATGGGGCTGTGTCCGCCGCATCTGGCCCGAAGACCGCGAACTGCCCGTTATCGCGCTATTGCTCTATATCGGGTCGGGTCAGATCGTCCTGACAGGCATGACCAGCTATGCGATGAGTGGTCATCTTGCGCTTAATCTGGTGTGGTTATGGCTGTTTTTGCGCGGGTCGTGGCGGATGGACGTGGCCGCTTTGGCCGTCGGTTTTCTCGCCACTGGCCTGCATCAGCCGCTGATGCATCCGATGTTTGCCGCGCCAATATTATTCCTATGCCTGTATGAACGGCAATGGCCCCGCGCCACACTCTATCTGGCTGGATACGCCATCATTGGCGCATTCTGGCTGTGGTGGCCGGGCTGGACCTGGGGCCTTGTGCAGGCAGGCGTCGCGCCTGTGCAGCCAGAGGGTGTAGGATTTAGCTCACGCCTTGTGCAAACGGTCATGGCTGGAGGGGCCGAGCGGATACCGAATATGCTGGCCAACCTGCTGCGCTTTGTTGCGTGGCAGCATTTGCTGTTGCTGCCGTTATTCGCGCTCGGCATCGCTGGCCTGCGCACCAAGAGATTGATGATGGCGCTGGCGGTCGGTGTGGCGTTGAGCGTCGCGGTGATGTTTATCATCCTAGCCTATCAGGGGCATGGTTTTGGCTATCGCTATTTGCATGGGTTGATCGGCAGTTGCATCCTCATCGCGTTGCATGGCTGGAAACAGCTGGGGGGCGCGATAGCTTGGTGGCGTCCGCTGTTAGTGCGCACGACTATTGCGGGTTTGGTGCTGTCGCTATCGCTTCAGGCGTGGATGGCGCATCAATTTTATGCGCCCTATGCACAGGCCAGCGCGCGGATCGAAGCCAGTGATGCCGACTATATTGTCATCCAGCCTGATGCCGCACCATTTGCACAGGATTTGGTTATCAATCGCCCCGATCTATCAAACCGCCCGATACGGCTTGATGGCACGGCAGTGACTCCAGGGCTTGTGGCGCGACTTTGTCATCAAAGTGTGGGCCAGGACAGGCCGCGCGCTGCATTTGTTGGGAATGGGGCGCTGGCTGATATTCGTGCTTATTTTGGCTTGGCAGGGCATGAGGATGCGGCCAGACGGGATGCGTCCTTGGCGCGCAGCTTTGCTGCTGCGGGTTGCCGTCTCGAAAAGCTGGATTGATCCGATGCGGATTTGCATCATTTACGATTGCTTGTTCCCATTGACGGTAGGCGGCGCGGAACGCTGGTATCGCGACCTCGCCGAAGCCTATGCAGCCGATGGTCATCAAGTCACCTACCTCACGATGCGCCAATGGCCGGGCGAAGAACCGCCCCACCTCGCCGGAGTCGAAGTGGTTGCCGTCGCGCCGCGCATGGCACTTTACGATGGCGAGAAGCGGCGCTTTCTTCCGCCATTCTTATTCGGGCTGGGCGTCTTGATGCACCTCATCCGCCGAGGTTCACGCTATGATGTGGTCCACACCTGCTCGTTCCCGTTCTTCTCGCTGTTGGCGGCAGGGTTGGTCCGGCCCTTTGCCCGCTACCGCATCGTCGTAGATTGGTTCGAGGTTTGGAGCAGGGACTATTGGCGCGCCTACATCGGGCGGTTTGGCGTGATTGGCTGGGCTGTACAACGCTTGTGTGCGACAGTTCCGCAGATGGCCTTCAGCTTTAGCCGACTTCACGCTGCTCGCGCTATCGCACTTGGTGTAGGGGGCGGAAATGTGGAGCTGCTAGAGGGCCTCTATGCAGGAGCCTCGCTCATACAGGCGCGGCCAGCCGCCGAGCCAGCTGAAATCGTCTATGCCGGGCGGATGATCCCTGAAAAACAGGTTCCGCTGCTGGTTGACGCATTGGCGATCGTCATGGCCGAGAATAGCGAACTGCGGGCCACATTGATTGGGCGCGGACCTGAGCAAGCTATTGTTGCCAGTCGCATCGCCGCGCACGGTCTGGGCGAACGTATTGCGCTACCGGGTTTTGTTGCGGAGGAGGCGCTTGAAGACGCGCTGGGCCGCGCGGCGTTGATTGTGCAGCCATCGACCCGCGAAGGCTATGGTCTGGTTGTGGTCGAATCCTCCGCGCGCGGAGTTCCCGTGATTGTGATCCGTAGCGAAGATAATGCCGCGAGCGAACTTGTCGAGACAGGCGAAAACGGCTTCATCGTAGAAAGCGCTGATCCCATCGCGCTGGCTGACGCAATCCGGCTTGGCCTGAGCAGCGGGCGTGCATTACGTGGCCGCACTGCGCGGTGGTATGCCGTAAATCGTGAACGCCTTTCCTTCGCCGCATCATTCCGCAAAATACTGGAGCGGGTCGGCCCGTATTAGGGCTTGCGGGCAATAATCCGCAATGCGCTGGGCCGCTGGGTAAGCTTCTCTGCCAGCCATTGTAGCGGTCTGAGCGCTGCAGAAATTGCGAAGAGGAAGCCGCTCGGCTTTACCCCGAGCAATGTGGCGAACGAAAGGGCAAAGGTCGGACCGCAAATATCCTGCTCCGCAACAACCAAGAGCCTATGCCGTTCGAATAGTCCATGCAGGCTACGTCTACTGAAATGGACACGATGGAACGGCGCATACCAATTGGCGCAGGACTTGCCGAACCATGGGGTCCAAACACAGTCCATGTTGGGAACTTCAACAACAAGCGTCCCGCCGGGGCGCAAGAAGGCTAGCAATTTGCCCAGCATCATGTCCGAATCGTCATCATGTTCGAGCACGTGGAAGCAAGTCAACAAATCAACCATGCCGTGCAAATCACTCGCTTGAGAGAAACTGCGGTAGCTGGCGCGCCCTATTGACCCAGGCGCCTCTGGGAAGAAGTCTAGGCCATAGACATGGCACTCGGCAGAGACAGCATCGGCGAGACATGACGCCAGCATCCCGTTACCGATGCCGAAATCTACTATGAGCTGTGGTTTGGTGGGCAGGTGTGCCACCAGCGCGTGTGCAAGCTTAGTGAACGCGCGTTGCTTGAGTGCCCGCACCGCGATGCCGTCACGAGTCAGAAAATCCTCACTGCCTCGTGCTTCATAGAGCGGCGCGACGTCAGGCATGGCCGGAAGAGTCACACCGTGGCCGCATTGGGCACATTTCCATATTTCGACGCGCGGTGCGATGGCATTTCCGGTTTCAAGGGTAATCTGCGGCGCGCTGCCAAAATTGCAACTGCCCGAAGTGAGTCCGGAGCAGTGCTGATAATGTATCGGCGCGCCGACAGCCTTACTCATTGCGCCTCTCCATCCAAACCAAAACTGTACAATCTGTGAGCGACGAAATTGACAGGGGCAACTAGCGCCGAAGCAGCAAAGACCGCGACGTAATAAGGCGCGCCCATAGCCACCAAGCCGACGCTTCCTCCCATTGCCGCCATCGTGCCCACTACGGTGGTAGTGAAATAGCGTAGCAGATCGATCAAGCAAATTTCGCTAGCGATTCTGAAGGTCCAGTGGCGGTTCATTGCAAATCCGAATGCGGTCACCGCCATAAAGCAGAGCAGATAAGAGAGCAGATAATGCAGCCCGAGTAGTTCGGTGAAGGCAACGATAATTAATGTGTTAAGCAGGGCCGATGCTGCGCCCACCGTCAGGAAGCGCATGATTTCAGCCCTGTGCCGACGGATCAGCGAGATTAAGTGCATCAACACCGAATTATTGTTGCGCCGGAACGCGACCAAAATCGGCCTCATGCCCCGCGATGACGGAAAGCAACACGCCGCCTAGCGCAGTTTGCATCCCGACCACGCCTATGACCGCCGCAAACAATAATGGCAATGTGCTGGGCAAGGCGACGAACCCGATCGAGCTCCACCACACGCCAATCGCCGCCAGCGAGGCCGCTGATACAAGCATTGCTCCTATGCCACCGAGTAGCGCATGTTCAAGCGTCAATACATTACGCCAGCGCATTAGGATTGGTCGCATCGGCCGATACCCTTGATGAACACCGTGAAGATGAGTTGCGAGCTCCATGATTGCGGCAAAGTGCCCGGTGGTGAACAAAAAGGCCGCGACGATTGTCCAGCTGACGCCGAACGGAGGTTCACCGTGCAGCGCTCCAACCCCATAAAGCGTTGCGACAATGAATATCGCCGTCGCAATCGTCATGAGGCAAAGCGCAGGAACGCCGAACATCCAGGTCGGGCTGAGCATCAATAAATAACGTAAATGCCGCCAGCCATCGCGCCACGGGCGCAAATGGGGCGGGCGATCGCGCAGGTCTGGCGAAAGCGTAGCGGGCACTTCGTCGATCCGCATTTTGCGCAGGCTCGCCTTGATCACCATCTCGCTCGCGAACTCCATACCGCTGCCCTGCAGGCCAAGCGTGGCAAAGGTTTCGCGGCGAATGGCGCGCAATCCGCAATGCGCATCGTCGATGCCAGCGCGAAAGAAGAGGTTGAGGATGCCGGTCAACACCGGATTGCCGATATAGCGATTTTTCCACGGCATCGCGCCGGGGCTAACCCCGCCCAGAAACCGCGACCCCATGCACAAATCTGCACCGTCGATTAGCCGGCCAATCATTGGCACTGCGTCGGTGAAGTCATAACTGCCGTCGCAATCGCCCATCACCAGATAGCGGCCATAGGCCCCTTCGAACCCGCCAATGATGGCGGCACCATAGCCCTTTCGGCTGACGGCAACAACGCGCGCGCCAAGCATGGCGGCCATCGCCTGGCTGCCATCGGTCGAGCCATTGTCGGCAATAACGATTTCTCCGGCGAGTCCATAGTCTCGCTCTATACGGTTCAAGGCTTCGCGCGCATTGTTGATGCAATGCGGCAATGACTGGGTTTCGTTCAGACAGGGCATGACGATAGACACGTCCAGCGGCGGCGCATCGCCAAACGCATAGTGCAATTTCATGTCCATCTGCCCTAACACTCCCCTTAATTCTTATTAAGGAGTGTCAGAAAATGGTTTATAGACGGTTAAAGATTGCTGTCTGCGATGGCTTCAATCGCCGTTTTATCCCCGGTTGCCGCGCACAAAGGGGCAAAGCTGTAGTGGCCAATCTTGACAGGCGGGCATCCACCACGCACATGTGCGTTGTCGGATAAAGACTGCGAGTAGGGGGCGCGCGGTGAGGAGTTGCGCATATGTCCCTGCCCATGTTGACGGCTGCATTGCTGGCCGCCGGAACCCCGGCCCCGAATGCTGACGCATTACCGAATGGTGCCGACTATATCATAGTGGTTGACGCCATAGCGCCGGACGACCCCCAACCTGTCCTGGCACCAGACAGCACCGCCGATCCAATTGCAGATCAGCCGGATGAACCGTCGGACGAACAGGACATTGTGGTTCAGGCCAGAACCCAGATAGCGGGTGATCCGCTCGAACAGCTCAATGTCACGGCCTATGCCATCAACACCGATGTTGACGAAGCGCTTGTTGCCCCGATTGCCCATGCCTATGAACATGGCTTGCCACGGTCGCTGCGCAACATTTTGAGCAATTTTTTCAGTAATTTACGCGAGCCTATTGTCGCCATCAACTATCTGTTGCAGCTCAAACCAGGCAAGGCGGTGGAAACGCTGGGGCGGTTTGTGATCAATACGACCGCCGGATTTGGCGGGATTAACGATGTCGCACGCGAACGGCCGTTCAACCTACCGCATCGCACAAACGGCTTTGCCAATACGCTGGGTTATTATGGTGTCGGGCCGGGGCCGTTTCTGGTGCTGCCGCTGGTCGGAGTCACTACGCTGCGTGATCTGTTGGGCGGCGGTGTTGATCAGATGGTCCTGCCTGTCGGCATTGGTCGACCGTTCACCTCGCCCGTTTATGGCGTTTCGTCCTACACCGTCAATTCGCTCGACTTTCGGATCGAGTTTGATGGACAAATACAGGGGTATCGCAATAGCAGCGACCCTTATGGCGCGATGCGCACCGCCTATCTGGCGCGGCGCGCGTGCGAAATTGATGCCTTGCATGGGCGCGTGGCACAGCCGTGCAACGCCCCGCCTGTGCCGTTCGGCACAGTCGCCGTTCCGCCTTTAACTCCTGCCGCTGAACCTGCGGGCGATAGGGAGAGGGCTGGTGCCCCCTAAACCCTGTTCGCGGCGCTCAGGATAGCGCGGACACTGGCGGTCGCGACGTCGGGGTCGATGCCGGCACCGAACAGCGTGCGGCCATCTGTTGCGCGGCACTCGACATAGGCGGCGGCGCGCGCGTCGCTGCCATGGCCGATCGCGTGTTCGCTATAGTCCGATATGTCGAGGTCGGGGCCGCCAGCTTCGGATAGTGCGGCGATGACGCTCGACATCAGGCCGTTACCGCGCCCCGACAGGCGGCTTTCCTTGCCATCGACGCTGATCGTGCCAATGAAGATGCGGTCGGAACCGCTGTGCGATTCCTGCCAGTCGATCAGGACAAAACGCTGCCCCGCTTCGCTCAGATAGGCCTCGTCGAACGCCTGCCAAATGTCGGTGGAGACAAGCTCGCGTCCCTCCACGTCCGCCAGCTCCTGTACGGTGCGGCTGAAATCGGCCTGCAACCGTTTGGGTAATTTCAGGCCATGGTCCTGCTCCAGCACCCATGCGACGCCACCCTTGCCGCTTTGCGAATTGACGCGGATGACGGCCTCGTAGCTGCGGCCAATATCGGCGGGGTCGATGGGCAGGTAGGGCACTTCCCAAATCTCGTCGTTGCGCGCGGCCTGTGCGGCAAAGCCTTTTTTGATGGCGTCCTGATGGCTGCCCGAAAAGGCAGTGTGAACTAATTCGCCGCCATAGGGGTGGCGCGGATGGACGGGCAATTGGTTGCAATATTCGACCGTTTTTATGACCGCGTCGATGTCCGAAAAGTCGAGGTCGGGGTTGACCCCCTGCGTGTACATGTTGAGCGCGATGGTGACGAGGCACGAGTTGCCTGTGCGCTCGCCATTGCCGAACAGGCAGCCCTCAACGCGGTCGGCACCCGCCAGAAGGCCCAGTTCCGCCGCCGCAACCCCGGTGCCACGGTCGTTGTGGGTGTGCAGCGATATGACGGCGCTGTCGCGGCGCGGCAGGTTGCGGCAAAAATATTCGATCTGATCCGCATAGATGTTGGGTGTTGCCGCCTCGACCGTCGCAGGCAGATTGAGAATGATCGGCGCGTCGGGCGTGGGGCAGAGTATGTCCATCACGGCGGCGCAAGTTTCTAGGCTGAAATCGAGTTCGGCGGTGGAGAAGCATTCAGGCGAATATTCGAACCGCCAATCGGTGCCGGGCCGCCGCGCGGCATTATCCCGCAGCAATTTGGCGCCATCGACGGCGATTTGCTTGACCTCGGCGCGGTCCATGCCGAACACAATCCGCCGCCATGCGGGGGCGAGCGCGTTATAGACATGGACGATGGCGGATTTTGCGCCCTTCAGGCTTTCAAAGCTGGTGGAGATGAGATCGGCGCGGCTTTGCGTCAACACTTGGACGACGACATCGTCGGGGATAGCGCCCGATTGCACAAGCCCTGCGATAAAGTCGAAATCAGTCGCGCCTGAGGATGGGAAACCGACCTCTATTTCCTTGAGGCCGATTTTGACCAACAGATCAAAGAACCGCCGTTTGCGGTCCGCATCCATCGGGTCGATCAGTGCCTGATTGCCGTCACGCAGATCGGTGGACAGCCAACGCGGGGCGCGTGTAATCGTGCGGCCGGGCCATTGGCGGTCCGACAAAGGGACTTGCGGAAATGGCCGGTATTTAACCGACGGGTTTGTGATCATGGTCATATTTGGGCTCGCGGATGAATGCTAATAAGTGCTTGGAACTTGGGTTCACCCTTGGGCCGTCTGGGGCGCCGTTACAGGCGCAAGCCAAAGTGATTTGGCATCCTCACGCCCAAGGGCGCGTAAGTCGTATAAGGTGGAGTCGACCAATCAACATAGGATTGTGCTAAGGATGTTTGCACAGATGTCCAGCATAGATTATGCATGTGCACGGGTCGCACCGGGTTTTTCGTTCACATAAGGGGAGGCAAGGATGCGTTACACAAATAAGTTCATGGCGGGGGCCATGGCCCTGCCAATCGCACTGGCACTGGCAGGCTGCAATGTTTTTGGCGGCGGAGGGTCGGAAAACAGCAAATCTACACCTGAAGCGCGCGTCGTTGCGACACCCGTAGCGGGCGCACCTGCGGCTGCCACACCGGCAGCAACCGCCGAAACGGCTGCGGCTGCTGGCGGCAAGAGCGAGGCTGCGGCAACAACGACTCGCGTTGCCAGCAACAGCACCGACGCAAAGGGTGGCGGCGCTGGCTCTGGCGGCAATCAATGTACCGATGGGCGCGATCGCCATGTCGTTGTCCGCAACGATACGTCAACTACGCTATTTCGCCTCTTTGGATCGAACGTCAACCGCTCCTCGTGGGAAGAAGACGTGCTGGGCAGCGACGTTCTTGCCGCTGGGCAGAGCATCAACGTCAATTGGGACGACGGCAGCTGCGAATGCATGTTCGATTTCAAGGCTGAGTTTTCGGACAGCACCGAAACCATTCGCCGTGGTTTCAACGTCTGCACCGAATCGCAATGGCGCATCGTTGAATGACGTGATTGATTTGAGTTAGGTTGGCAAAAAGCCCGAGGGTGGAGTTCACCTTCGGGCTTTTTTGTGCGTCACGTGGGGTGTTAATTCACCGCTTTATCGACCAGTTTATTCTTGCCGATCCACGACATCATCGAGCGTAATTTTGCGCCGACCTGTTCAATCGGATGCGCGGCGGCGGCTTTGCGAGCGGCCTTAAGCTCAGGCTGTCCGGCCAGGTTATCGAGCACGAAATTCTTGACGAACCGCCCCGATTGAATGTCGGCGAGCACGCGCTTCATCTCTGCTTTGGTTTCATCGGTGATGATCCGTGGTCCGGTGGTGATGTCACCATATTCGGCGGTATTGCTGATCGAATAGCGCATATTGGCGATGCCGCCTTCATACAATAGGTCGACAATCAGTTTGGTTTCGTGGAGGCATTCAAAATAGGCCATTTCGGGCGCGTAACCCGCTTCGACCAATGTTTCGAAGCCCGCCTGAATCAGGTGGGTGATGCCGCCGCACAGCACAGCTTGTTCGCCGAACAGGTCGGTTTCGCATTCCTCGCGGAAATTGGTTTCAATAATCCCGGCGCGCCCGCCGCCGACGGCTGAGGCATAGGATAAAGCGAGCGATTTGGCGTAACCGTTGCCATTCGATGTGCCAGACGCCTCTTGCGCCACCGCGATCAGGCAGGGGACGCCGCCGCCGCGTTGATATTCGCTGCGCACTGTGTGGCCCGGCCCTTTTGGCGCGACCATGAAAATGTCGATGTCCGCGCGTGGTTCGATCAGGCCGAAATGAATGTTTAGGCCGTGGGCGAACGCCAATGCGCTGCCCGGTTTCATATTCGAGCCAATATCGTCGGCATAAATCTTGGCTTGATGCTCATCGGGCGCGAGGATCATGACCACATCGGCCCATTCTGCCGCAGCCTTGTTCGACAGCACGGTAAAGCCCGCCGCCTGCGCCTTGGTCGCGGTTGCAGACCCTGGCCGCAGTGCAATCGCCACGTCGGCGACGCCACTGTCACGCAGGTTTTGCGCATGGGCATGGCCCTGGCTGCCATAGCCGATGATCGCGACCTTCTTGCCCTTGATCAGATTCAGATCGGCATCGGCGTCGTAGTAAACCTTCATTCTTCAGTCCCTCATTTTCAATTTCAAGTGGTCTGACGCATGATCTTGTCGAGCGGCCTGCCTTTGGCACACTCATCAATCAATTTGTCGAGGTAACGAATTTCCCGCATTGTATCATCTTCAATGTCTTCGATGCGGATGCCGCAAATCAGACCTTTGATCTCGCAGCGAGCCGGGTTGAGCGCCGGAGCTTGCGCAAAGAACGTCTCGAAATCAGTCCGTTGCTCAATCTCGGTCGTCAATTGTTGCTGGCTATAGCCAGTCAGCCAGCGAATAATCGCATCCACCTCGTCCTTGCTGCGCCCCTTGCGTTCCGCTTTGGCGAGGTAGTGCGGGTAAACGCTGGCGAAGCTCGTTGTGTAGATGCGGTGCTTTTTCACCTCATGCCGCCCCGGCCCCGCGCGCGATGGCAACGACCCCGGTGCGGACGACCTCGACAAGGCCGCATTCGCGCATCAGGGTGATGAAGCTATCGACCTTGTCGCTGGTGCCGG
>JBBTFY010000030.1:0-7363 GCA_038041635.1 Pseudomonadota bacterium | reverse complement strand
AGGCCGCATTCGCGCATCAGGGTGATGAAGCTATCGACCTTGTCGCTGGTGCCGGTTATTTCAAAGATGAAGCTGGACAGCGTCGTATCGACGACTTTGGCGCGGAACACATCGGCGAGGCGCAGTGCTTCGATACGTTTTTCACCCGTGCCCGCGACCTTGACCAGCGCCAGTTCGCGTTCAACATGCGCGCCGGTTTCGGTGAGATCGGTGACGGCGTGCACGGGCACCAGCCGGTCGAGCTGGGCGATAATCTGGTCGATGACGGCGGGCGGTCCCGACGTGACGATGGTGATTCGCGACAAAGCGTGGTCGGCGCTGATGTCCGCCACAGTCAGGCTTTCGATATTATAGCCGCGCGCCGAAAATAGCCCCGTGATTTTGGCGAGGATCCCCGCCTCATTATCGACGGTGACGGCAAGGACGTGGCGTTCCCCCGCTTCGGTTTTGATTTTCATTACACCAGCGCCTTTGCTTCGTCGTCCATCTTGCCCGTTACCTCGGTTGCTTGCAGCAGCATTTCGGTGTGCGCCGCGCCCGACGGGATCATCGGCAGGCAATTGGCGAGTTTTGCGACGCGGCAATCGACAATCACTGGCCCCGGGGTCTCAATCATCCGTTTAACCGCGCCCTCTAACTCGCCCAGCGTGTCGATGCGAATGCCAGTCCAGCCATAGGCGTCGGCGAGTTTCACAAAGTCGGGCAGGCTGTCCGAATAGCTGCTCGAATAGCGGCTTTCATAGGTTAGTTCCTGCCATTGGCGGACCATCCCCATATATTCATTGTTGATGATGAACAGCTTGACCGGCAGGCGGTGCTGGGTCGCGGTGGCCATTTCCTGAATGTTCATTTGCACGCTTGCTTCGCCCGCGATGCAGATAACGAGTGCGTCAGGATTGGCGACCTGCGCACCGATGGCGGCGGGAAAGCCATAGCCCATCGTGCCCAGTCCGCCGCTGGTCAACCAGCGATTGGGATCGTCAAAGCCGAAATGCTGTGCCGCCCACATTTGGTGCTGGCCGACTTCGGTGGTGATGATGGGCCTAAGTTCGCGCGTTGCATCCACCAGCGTCAAAATTGCGCG
The DNA here is from genome assembly GCA_038041635.1 of Pseudomonadota bacterium. Lineage (GTDB taxonomy): Bacteria > Pseudomonadota > Alphaproteobacteria > Sphingomonadales > Sphingomonadaceae > Sphingopyxis. The sequence continues at coordinate 6,279 of JBBTFY010000030.1, read as the reverse complement.
CTGTGGCATGATTTCGGCTGTGGCTTCTTTGTTCTCGGGGAAATCTAGGCAGCGCGTTGCGCGCCAGCCGTCGATCCGCCGCCACCATTCGTCAAGGTCGCGGGGTTTGTGTCCACGCGCCTTCCATTCGTCGACCATCGCCGACAGCGCGGCCTGCGCATCGGCAACGATTGCAAGGTCGATGGGGACAATTTTGTTGATCGAACCACGGTCGATGTCGATGTGGATTTTCTTGGAATTGGGTGCAAAGGCGTCGAGCCGACCCGTGACGCGATCATCAAAACGCGCTCCCACAGCAATGATCAGGTCGGCACGGTTCATTGCAAAATTGGCTTCGTAGGTGCCGTGCATCCCCAGCATACCGAGCCATTTGTCGTCGGATGCAGGGAAGGCACCTAGCCCCATCAGCGTCGATGTGACGGGCGCACCAGTCAACGCCACCAGCTCACGCAGCAAAGCGCTTGCCTGTGGTCCCGCGTTGATGACGCCGCCGCCGGTATAGAATATCGGTTGTTTGGCAGCCGCAATCATCGCCACCGCGCGTGCAATCGCGCTCGCATCCGGCTCAACCTGTGGGCGATAGCTGCGATGCGCAATCTGCTCTGGGATAGTATATTCGGCCGTCGCCACCTGCACATCCTTGGGGATGTCGATGACCACGGGGCCGGGGCGGCCGTTGGTGGCGATATAGAATGCTTCGTGGATCACGGGGCCAAGGCGCGCCGGGTCCATGACGAGGTAATTATGCTTGGTGCAATGGCGGGTGATGCCAACAGTGTCGCATTCCTGAAACGCGTCGGTGCCGATCAATGTCGTCGGCACTTGGCCAGTGATGACGACCATCGGTATCGAGTCCATCAGCGCGTCGGTGATACCCGTCACCGCATTGGTCGCGCCGGGGCCAGAGGTGACGAGGACAACGCCGGGCTTTCCAGTGCTGCGCGCATAGCCTTCGGCCGCGTGGGTAGCGCCCTGTTCGTGCCGGACCAAGATGTGGCGGATCGTCGGGTGGTTATACAATGCATCATAGATGGGCAACACAGCGCCGCCGGGATAGCCGAACACCGTATCAACCCCCAGGTCGACGAGCGCCTGAACCACGATGTCCGCGCCGCACATTTCGCGGGCGGCAGGGGGTGCATCGGGTGCGGTGCCGAGAGCAATTGGCGGGGCGGGGAAGGGGGCTGTCATGATCCTGCTTATATCAAAAGATGGCTAGTGTGTGCCATTCACTTGGTGCTGTGCCTACCCGATAGCGCGGGGTGGCGGGCGGGTCGATAGATGGTATAATCTAATTAGTCAACAGCATATTAAGTAATATAATTGCTAATTTACTAATTTCAACATCATTTAATTCCATATCGACGTGCAGCCAATCCGCCGGGGTCTGCCCGCGCAGCCAGGTATATTGCCGCTTGGCATATTGCCGCGAGGCCGTTTTTGCGAAGCCAATGGCTTCATAAAGCATTATTTCCCCATATATATGCGCGGCCAAATCGCGCACGCCGATGGCACGCATCGCCGGGAGCGATGGGTCAAGGTCGCGAGCGAGGAGCGCACGGACCTCTTCAATCGCCCCCGCCGCCAGCATCGCATCGAACCGCGCCTCTATCCGCGCATGGAGCCACGCACGAGGTGGCAACAGGATGGCGGGGACGAGCGTGATGGCATCGCCGATGCCGCCGACTTTGGTCTGTTGCCAATCGGCCAAAGTCCGGCCCGTGCTCTCCACCACTTCGAGCGCGCGCTGAATCCGCGTCGTGTCGCTTGGGCCTATCCGCGCTGCGGCGTCTGGGTCGCGGCGTTTTAGTGCGGCATAGGCCTGTGCCACAGGAAGCGCACGGACACGGGCCCGCACCTTTGCCGCGATGTCGGGGATCGGCGCTATGCCGCCCAGCAATGTCTGAATATACAGCCCGCTGCCGCCGCACAATATGGGCGTGACGCCCGCTGCCAGCGCCAGTTCAACCGCTGCCTTGGCCTCTGCCGCCCAGCGCGCGGCGTTGTAATATTCGGCGGCGTCAATATGCCCGACCAGCGCGTGCGCAAATTCGGCTCGATCTTCCTCGCTGGGCGCCGCAGAAAGGATGGGAATGTCGGCATAGACCTGGCTGGCGTCGGCGTTGATGATGACCGCGCCGCACCCCTGTGCTTTCAACGCGCGGGCCAGCGCCATCGCAACTGCGCTCTTGCCGCTGGCCGTCGGCCCTGCGATTAGGGCAATCTTTGGAGAAGATATGTCGTTCATCGCCACGCTCGTAGCACCACAGGGACTAAGTGCGGGAGATATTTCGCGCGCCAGTGATGCGGTGCGCGGAACGGCGGCAGCGGTGCTAGATGGCACTGCCTGCGATATTGCGACAGCGATGAACCAGAGCGCGGCGCGCAGCGCGCTGGAGGCCGCACTGCCGCACGTCGATGTCATCGTCCAAAGCGCGGCGCACCGCAATAAGCGCTTACTCGTCGCCGACATGGATTCGACGATGATTACGGTCGAGTGCATCGACGAGCTGGCCGACTATGCGGGGATCAAGCCGCAAATCGCTGCGATAACGCAGCGCGCGATGCGCGGCGAGCTGGACTTCAGGGCGGCGCTGGCTGAGCGGGTGGCGCTGCTTGGCGGCTTGCGCGAGAGCGTCATCGAACAATGTTTGAACGAACGGGTGCGGCCAATGGCGGGCGCACGAACGTTAATTCAGACGATGCGCGCGCGGGGTTGCCGCACGGTGCTGGTGTCGGGCGGTTTTACGCGTTTTGCCGGGCCGGTGGCGGGGCAAATCGGTTTCGACATTGCCATCGCCAATGTGCTGGAGGTTGCGGGCGGCGTGCTGACAGGACGTGTGCTGGATCCGATTGTCGATAGCGATACCAAGCTGGCGACGCTGCGGGCCGAATGTGCGGCGCTGGGCATCGAGGCGTCACAAGCGCTGGCGATAGGCGACGGTGCCAATGATATCCCGATGTTACAGGCGGCGGGGTTGGGCGTGGCATATCATGGCCATCCAAAGGCGGTGGCGGCGGCGGACGCGTCTATCCGTGTGGGCGACTTGACCGCTGTGCTTTATGCGCAGGGGATCAACATGGCGGATTGGGAGACGGGGTAGGGGGTACGTAATCTGAAATTGTAGTCCGAAGCGCCTCCTTCATCGAAATTGTCGCATTTATCTCAATAGGGTCTCGCAGAGTTCTCCCGATGTGATCTGGCGGAGTTATCCCGATGCGAGCCAGCGGCGTTCTCCCGATGGGATATGGCGCAACTTTCCCGACGTGGTCATGTTCATTCATGTCATTATCAAAACCATAGAAATGATGTTGATCCTGTTGAATGTCATTCAGGGCAAGAGTCGCCCTTTTTATCAAATCCTCAACGCTCTTGTCGCCGTGACGCACCATGGCGATGCCGACTTTCATCATTTGCTGAATTGAATGCCCGTCTATATGAAATGGAATTTGGACAGTTTGCAGCAGATCCCTAACAACATGCTCTACGTTGCGTTTGAGAATCAAGCCCCCCAGGACTATAGCAAATTCGCTCCCGCCGAGGCGAGCCAGGATGTCATTTGTGCGCACTAAAGGCTGGATTCGACCGATCAATTTTAGCAATAACTTGTCGCCAATATCATGACCAAAGCTGTCGTTGACAGTTTTGAGCTTATCGAGGCTGAAGATAATTAACGCACTTGGCCTTTCCTTAAAGCTATGCATTTCGAATGCCGCGCTTAACCGGTCAAGCAAAGCTGCGCGATTATAGAGGCTGGTCAATGGATCATGTTCAAACTGATGCTTGATTTTAATCTCAGCCGCCTTGATATCTGTTACATCTGTAGCCGCAACAATACGAATGCCTGATGCAGATATCCTCTCTTGAACTTGCCACCAGGAACCGTTGCTACGTTTCATAAGAGAATTTTGCGCGGACTTTTTGTGCTCGTGCAAACGGGCGAGACACCAACTTTCCTTTTCATCATCGGACTTGCGATCAAGAGAGAATAACCCCGCCTTAACATTTTGGCGCAGGATCTCCTCAAAAGTGACTCCCGCAGCAATTTTTGACTCTCTAGCTGACGTTAATTGCTTAAAAGCAGAGTTATAGAGGAGTAGCCTGTCGTCGGAATCAAAGGCCGCCACAGAGTTCGGAATATTTTCAATCACGTCCTTTAGGAGCTCCCCAGAGTCGTGCTTCGCCGTCAGCGCTTCATTTAATAATTTTTCAGATATTTTTCTGTCGGTAATATCGTGTCGAATTGAAAGATAACCGCGAGCATTTGATCCTTCATGGGTTATGGGCACAATAGTTGTTTCAACCCAATAGAGAGAACCGTCCTTCGCTTTGTTACAAATATCTCCAGACCATTGGAACCCTTTGGAAATTGTTGTCCACAAATCTATAAAAAATGCGCGGTTATGATGCCCGGAATTCACAATCGAATGAGATTTTCCGACGAGCTCTGAACGCGAAAATTTGCTGATGGTGCAGAATTTATCGTTAACCTCAGTAATTATTCCAGATTTATCGGTAATTGCGACAATCGCATATTTGTTCAACGCCAACAATATATCGTTTGATGTAAGAAGGTTGGCCATAGGCATAGTGCTTTGCGCGATGCCTGAAGACTGTGGCGAAATAGAATTCGCATCTACCTTAAAATTTTGATGGTATGTCACAAGTTATAAATTTCCAGTTATTCTATTGTCTATGTCGTCTGACTTTTGAGAAATCCAACTTCTGGACATCACGACAATAAATTGGTAGCAATAACTGGCCCGATAGCTATGAGCGTTACCGCACACACCATAGTTCCGTTACCGTAATTATAAATGTCTAATATATATTTAACAGAAAGTTCTGGTAAATGGACATATCTGCATCAGGCATACTCACCGCCCAAGGCCGCCCGGTTTGGAAAAACCGTGTCCTTTTAAGTTTGCAGCCTGAAGCTGCAACTTTCCTAAAGGAGAGGATGATTGATCGTAGGTTTTTGGCCGGGGATGTTATCTGGCGTGAAGATGAACCCTTAACCCACGTGATATTCCCTCATGAGGGTGTTCTTTCCATTGTGGATGTCGTCAATGGCAAGGCTGGTTTGGAAAAAGCCTCAATCGGGAACGAGGGATGCCTTGGTTGCTCTTTGGCTATGGGGTCGGATTTGTCCCCTGGCCGTTGTGTTGCCCTAATTTCTGGATATGCATCGTGGTTGGCGGGTCGCGATTTGGAAGAATCATTTGCCAATTTTGAATGCGTTAGAGCGGCTTTGTGGCTACACTCATCATCACTTATCCGGCAGTTGATGGAATCCGTAGTCTGCAACGCCAGGCATTCGGCTCAACAGCGAATTTGTCGATGCTTGCTCCGCGCGAATGATTGGGTTGATGGCGAACCGTTTACACTTACCCAACAGGCTATGTCCCATTTGCTAGGGCTGCGTCGTGCCACAGTGAGTGAAGTTTGTTCCCAACTCCTGGAAATGGGTGCCATCCATTATTCACGAGCCTCAGTCAGGATAATTGACCGGGTGAAATTGCGACAACATGCCTGTGATTGCCATGACCGCGAACGGGCCACTTCCTTATTTTAGAGTGATTTCGAGCCAGATGGAATCATCATGCTCTAGAGCCAATTTTATCCGTCAACCATTCGTAGTGTTGATAGACATTTCCCTCACATTGTAGACGCAATGGAGCCTGGCCCCGCTTTTCGGTTCTCCCTACCGCCCCACAGGAAAGCAGGGTTGCGGGCGGACGCTCGCGCACACGCGTTCCGCCGCAGCGCGGGTCGCATAGGGGCCAGCCTGTAGCCGCACGACATTGCCGACCGCGATATAGCTGGGCGTGGCGCCGTTCATCCGCGCCGATAGCCGCGACCATAAAGCGGTCGCGCTGGCGCGGGCGGAAAATGCCCCCAATTGCACCCGCCACGCGCCGGATGTGGCGGCGGGGGCAGGGGGCGTGGCTGCGGGCCGCGCTGGCGGCGGCGCTGTCACCGGAGCTGGGCCGGGATAGGGCGTATAGACGGGCGCGCTGTTCGCCGGTGTGGCCGAAGTGGCGGGGTCCGCGCCGATGGGCGGCGGGGTGTACCTGTCGCCCGGAGCCGAGGGTGGCAGCGCGGCGGGGCGGATGGGCGAGGGCCGTGTCGAGGTCGGGCGGGTTGCTGGCGCAGCGGCGGTCATCGCGGCGACGCGGGCTTGGCCCTCGGACCGCGCCATCGCTTCGGCCAGTTGCAGCCCCTGTTGGCGCTGTTCGAGCGGGATATGCTGGTCCATCTGCACCAGCCCGGCGGAG
>JBBTFY010000029.1:3255-21027 GCA_038041635.1 Pseudomonadota bacterium | reverse complement strand
CTTCGCCAAGTGGCTCAGCAAGGCGTCGCATCCCTCTCCCGCAAGGGGAGAGGGGCTTTCTTATTGCCCTTTCCCACTGGCAAGCCAGCGCGGGTGGTGTGCCGATTAACATGTTCAAAGAGCCGCCCGCTAGCGCAAGCTAGGGGAAGGGTAGAAAACGTCGTGAAACAGCGCATCTTACCATGGCGAGACGCCTGTAGGAAAGCCGTTCGGCCATGAAAGTTATCGCGGGCAAGCGCGGCGTGTGGGAGGAGGGGAGAGGCCGCCCTTGCCCGCCTGAGCATTTTCAAGCCGGGGAAGTATTCCCTGGCGGCTCAAAAAATGCGACAGACAAAAATGGATCAGCCTGCCGCGCCTTCTACGTTTGGCTTGACTGTTGCTATCTCGGCAGGAGCCGTCACGCGGTGAAAGGTCGCCGCATAGTCGGGGTGTTCGGTGCCCATTAAACGGTCCCAATAGGTAAAATAGAGACCGAAATTGCGACCGAACCCGCCCGAGTGATGAAGGTCGTGGTGCGTGGTCGTGGTGATCCAGCGGGTCAGCGGTGACGACAACCACCAGCGTGGGTGAAGTTCAAACCCCGCATGACCCATCGCGTTGCGGATGATTTGAAACGCCAGGAATGTGAATAAAACCAGACCCGGTGTCGGAACAAAAAATTGCCAGATCGTCACAAACAACCCCATGACAACCGCCTCACCCACCGAAAAGCTGTATGCGGCAAAGGGCGTTGGCGTGACCGAACGGTGGTGCGCCAGATGGAACCGCTTATACAAAAACGGCAAATGCATCGCGCGATGCGCCCAATAGAAATAGGCATCGTGCACTACAATCATTACGGCGAGCAACGCTAGGTCGGTTGGCCAGCCAAAGCTCTCACCAACACGCTCAAGATAGCCCATGTTGATCGCCCACACGAGGGCAACACCAATCCCGATATAGACGAAGCAAGAGCGAATCGACTGGAGCAATTCGCGCCGCACTTCGGCGAAAGTGGCGTTACGCTTTTGGATCTTGCGGGTGCGCATTGATGTCCGCATCAATAGCCAGACGATAGCCGAGATCAGCCCCGCTGCGATTATATAACGAGAAAAATCAAACAGGAATGAGCCAAGGCCCATATCGATGAAAATGATGAACGGGTTGGTTGATGTGCTCATGGTTGCCTCATAAATGCTATCGGCAACGGGGTAGCCTGTGGTGCGCAGCGCGGCTCAGCAGGTTTCAAATGCAGCTAGTCGATTTCGGAATTGGCGAGTGCGCGGGCACGCCACGCGCTCGGTGTCATCCCCTCCGCCTCGCGGAATGCACGGTTGAACGGGCCAAGCGATCCGAACCCGGCATCAAGCGCTATCGTCAAGATCGGCACTTCACGCTGGGCTGGATCAGCCAATGCGCCACGCACTTCATCGAGGCGGTAATTATTGAGAAAGGCCGTGAAATTGCGGAACCCAAGTTCGCCGTTAATCAGGCGGCGAAGGCGGTATTCCTGCTCGCCCAACTGTGCGGCAAGCGCGGCGATCGTCAACCCTTCGGCCCGATAGGGGCGTTGATGCGCCATATGTGCACCTAATTGCGTTGCCAGCGGTGACGTACCCGGTGATGGAGAGGGTGGGGCGCACGCAGGCCCCTTCGCGGGTTCCGCAAAGAGTTGCGGATGAACAAAGCCGTAAAGCCCAATGGAAACAACAAAGGTCACAGCGACAATCGCAATTTCGGTGATGGCCTTGATGTCGATTGTCCAACGTCCGCCAAAAACGGGCACTTCGATCGCGCTGACCCAGATGACGAAGGCCCCGATTGCCCAGATCACACCCTTGCGAAATCGGCGGCGTGGTTCGACCAGATCATTGTCGCGCCCGCGCCACGCGGTCCACATTCCCGCCAAGCCGAAGGCAAACATGCCAATACGCACGGCCAGCCAGCATATAGTCGAAAAATGACCCATGCCGATGATCAATGCTATTTGCGTGATAGGTAACACCGCAAAACCACCGACCAAGGCCCATCGGCGCCAGCCTATCTGCCTAGCATCGGTGAACCATATCTGTGCAAACAGCCAGAATAATGCTGGAGCCATGACCGACAGGCCATCGACCAACAGCGTAGCAATGCTGAACGGCGCGACCAACCACAGTCGCCACGATAGCACATAGGCGATGATGGTGATGTTCATGGCAATCGCGGCCCGCGCGACCAATGCGGTGCGATTGTACCGCAGCAACAATATACTCCACAATAGCAGTAAGGCTATCGACCCGCCCCGGCTCAGCAGGTCAATTTCGGCGAGGCTCAGCATGGCTGCTCCACCGCTTCGTCCTCACGCTCGCTAAGCTGGCGCGCCCACATGTCGGCATAGAGCCCGCCGCGCTTCAGCAGTTGATCGTGTCGCCCCGTTTCGCATACGACGCCGCGATCAAGCACGATGATTTGGTCGGCATTGGCGATGGTCGAAAGGCGGTGCGCGATGGTGATGGTGGTGCGCGTTTCCGCTATTGCATCGAGCGTCGTCAATATCTCCTCCTCGGTGCGGGTGTCGAGCGCGCTCGTCGCTTCGTCGAGGATCAGGATCGGCGGGTTTTTTAGGAGGGTGCGGGCGATGGCGACACGTTGCTTCTCCCCGCCCGACAGCTTGAGTCCACGTTCGCCGACTTGGCTTTCATAGCCGCTCGGCAGTCCTTCGATGAAATTGCCAATCGCCGCCCCGTGCGCAGCGGCACGGACGCTATTGTCGTCCGATCCTTCGCGGCCATAGGCGATATTATAACCAATGCTGTCGTTGAACAGCACGGTATCTTGCGGCACAATGCCGATGGCGGCGCGTAGGCTAGCCTGCGTCACGGTGCGAATATCCTGCCCGTCAATCAATATGGCCCCGCCGCTGACATCAAAGAAACGAAACAGCAACCGCGCGATGGTCGATTTGCCCGACCCAGACGGGCCGACAATCGCCAGCGTGCTACCAGCAGGCACGGTGAAGCTGACGCCGTGCAGAATTGTCCGCTCCACATCATAGGCAAAGGTCACATTGTCAAAACGGATATCACCGCCTCCGACTACCAGTGCCTGTGCACCCGCCGCATCGGCAATTTCTGCGTCGGTATCGACGAGGCGGAACATCGCGTCCATGTCTGTCACGCCCTGGCGAATGGTGCGATACACCATGCCCAGCATGTCGAGCGGGCGGAACAGTTGCGTCAACAATGTATTGACCAGCACAACATCACCCACCGAAAACATGCCGCGCGACCAGCCCCAGACGGTGAACCCCATCGCGCCCGCCAACATCGCGTTGGTAATGAATGACTGGCCCACGTTGAGCCAAGCGAGCGAGTTTTCAGATTTGACGGCGGCATCGGCCCAGCGGCGCACGACGTCGGCATAGCGCTTTGCCTCGCGCTCTTCGGCTCCGAAATATTTGACGGTTTCATAATTGAGCAGGCTATCGACCGATTTGCCGATGGTTTCGGTGTCGAGGTCGTTCATCTGCGCACGCAAGGCATTGCGCCAGTCGGTGACGCGGCGGGTGAAGGCCAGATAGACGGCGACCATGACCGCCGTTGCCAGCGCCAGCCATATGCTGAACTTGATCGTGAAAATGACCAGCACGGCGGTAAGTTCGATGACGGTAGGCGCAACGTTGAACAACAGGAAATAGAGCATGATGTCGATGCTCTTGGTCCCGCGTTCGATGACCTTGGTAATCTCGCCCGTCCGCCGCGCAAGGTGAAAGCGCAACGACAGGCGGTGGAGATGCGCGAACACGCTTTCGCTCAGGCGGCGGGTCGCGTCCTGCCCAACCCGCTCGAACACGGCATTGCGCATATTGTCGAACAGGACGCTGCTGAAACGCGCGCCGGCGAAGGCAACAACCAGCCCTACTGCAATCAGAACTGCAGGCTCCATCCCCGGTTGCATCCGGTTGATGGCGGCGGCGTAGATAAATCCCATCGACAGTTGCACGGCCTTTGACGCCAGAACCAGCGTTGCGGCTATGACGATACGGATACGCTGCCAACGGGCATCGCGCGGCCACAGATAGGGAATGAAGCGCCGCAATGTGACGAGAAGGTCGGGTTCATATTTATCAGTGGTGCGCGGGTTGGGGGGACTCATCCCCCCTCAATAGCCAAGCGCCGCCGTGGCGCAATGGCCGCGCCAATGATCGCTCTAGAGCCTGTCCGCTTCATATTGAATCGAGACAGACTCTCTTTCCTTTTCTTTGCCGTGATTTCCGAGCGGTGAAATATCCTATTTCACTCGAAATCACTCTAAATCAAGGAAGGTTCGTGGTGCGCAATAGGCACATCGGCACTGGATCGGTGGCAGTGCCGCGCCGCGCCGTATCGCAGGGGCGGACCGACACGCTAATGTTCTGGGGTGGCGCTGTTGTCGTGCGGTCTGCACCCGCCGCGTCACGCGTGCTGACGTCGCCTTGTTCCACCCGCACTGCGTTGGATAGGATGACCGCGCGTGCTTGTGACAGCGCGGTGACACGCGCTCCGTCAGACTGTTGGCCTGTAGCAGCTGTCGTTATCGCCGCTGCTGCTGCCGCAGCGATGCCAACGGACAGCGGAACCAAGCCAGATCGCTTCAGGATAAGCCGGGCATAGATGGCCGGATCTTCGGCGCGCGCGGGTGGCACATCATCCGGGCTGCCTGCGGATTGCCGCGTTTCAACCGCACCGTCGCGTTTGGCACTCTCTACCGCCACAGACGCTTCCCTTCCCAGCGCAAAACATTGACGAAGGAAAGAACGGCATTTCATGCTACCGCTTTAGGGGGCGCTTTGCATATCCCGCCAATGGCTTAACATTTTTGGCCCGTGGCGGGACAGGTTAGGGATTTGCTAACCATGTTTCTGAGCAGCCCAAAGAAAAAGGCGCAGCCCCAAAGGAGCCGCGCCATTTCCCAAAACCATGGTTGATTATGCCTGACGTGTGCCCGTCATGCCCATCGAACCAAAGGCGCCCGCGTTAATCGTGCCGGTCAGCGTGTCACCGTCAATCGTCGCTTCAGCCGTCAATGCCATCGGCATCGGGATTTTCATCTGCATCGTCCAGCGCAGCGTATTGCCGTCCACCGTGCCATTTTCGACATCAAGCGAGCCCATCGCACCGGCATTTTGCCCCGTGAAAGTGCCGCCATCAACCTTGACAGTGAAAACCGATTTCTGGTCGCCCATCGGCGATTTCGTGACGCATTCATAATTGCCATCAAGTGACATGGGATATTCCTCTCTCGTTTCAGGTGGCTTCATTGCCCGCCCAATGTTGCTGTATCCACCTCTTCTACGGGAAGGCCCAATCCGTCAAGCTGTGGTCGCACGACGCTGGCATCGCCAACGATGACATAGACAAAGCGTGATGGGTCAACCTGTGCACGAATTGCCGCGTCCATCTGTGCCGTCGTCATGGCGCGGTACCGTGCCGCCAGTTCCTCATAATAGGTATCGCTACGGTGGTTCTCGACAATTGCGCTAATCCCGCCGAGCACATCATTAGCCGTTTCGAATTGGCCGGGCAGTTCGCGGATGCTGCCATTGACGGTGCGCGAAAGCTCCTCGGCGGTTACCCCGCTGCCCCCGAGAAAGGCACCAATATCCTCTTGCAATGCGCGAACTGTGTCGCCCGTGTGATCGGCCTGAACCGGTGCAAATGCGGTAAAAGCGATGCGGTCTTCGGATGAGCCGATTTGCGAACGCGAGCCATAGGACCAGCCCTTTGTTTCGCGCAAATCCATGTTGATACGCGAGAGGAAATTGGCCCCGAGCACATCATTGGCAGCGCGCAAATCAACCAAATCGTCGCGGCCACGCACATTCATGACATGCGCAGCAATAACAATTGATTGTGGCGAGTTCGGCCGATTGACCAACAGGATGCGCGGGCTTTGATCGGGGATGGCACCAGTAAAATCTTTGGTTCCCCGAGCGGCCGCTGGCGCACGCCAATCGCCAAAGGCGCGGTTCAGTTCGCGCACCGCATTACGCAAAGTCGTATCGCCGACGATATAGATGGCGGCGTTATCTGGCCGGATCCAGCGCTGGTGCGCGGCGACCAGATCATCGCGGGTAATGGCCCCGACCGACGACACGGTGCCCGATGCAGCGATGCCGCCATAGGGGTGGGTGGGGCCGAACAGGGTCGGTATCAACACACGCGATGCAAGGCCGTTGGGGCTGTTGAGTTCAGCGGCAATCCCCGCCAATTGCTGCGCGCGGACACGTTCAACCTCTGTCGCTGCAAAGGCCGGATTGCGAACTACATCGGCCCATAGCGCCATAGCATCGCGCATATTGGCGGTCAGGGCATAGAGGCTGACGCCGCTATTATCGATCGTCGAATATGTCGATATACCTGTGCCAAGACGCTCCTTTGCTTCGGCCAGTGCCGTCGAACCTAGCGTCGTCGTCCCCTCATCCATCAAACCCAGCATCAGCGTCTGTGTGCCGAGCCTGTCGCGTGGATCCGATGACGTGCCCGCATCGAACACGATGGAGGCGCGGACCACGGGGACCGCAGCACGACGCGCGAAATAGACGGGAATGCCGTTGCGCAAGCGTCCGCGTTCGATGGTTGGGAAATCAAGATCGCCAATCGGATTTAACGCAGGTGGGTCAATCCGCGCAGGAGCAGCGGCAGCGGGGGCGGGTGGTGTTGCTTCTGTCGCCGCTGCCAGTGCATATGCCTGACCCGTGCCCATAACCCGTTCATTGGCGCTGGTTGGCGCGCGATAATAGTTCGCAGACAGGGGATTTTCAGCTGGGGTTTCAGTCGCATTGCCGCCATGCGCATCGCCCGTGTCGGTGCGGGTTCCGGGGGTATAGGTCAGCGAAAATACGGGCCGCGACAGCCAGCGCTGTGTCGTTGCGGTGACACGAGCAGGGGTTGCGCTGACAAAATGGCGAATCTGGTTGCGGAAATGGCCGGGGTCGCCCGCAAATAATTGCCCCTGCGCCAGCGCAACCGCTTTACCGCCAAAGCCGCCGACCGATTCAAGGCCATCAAGCTGCCCAGACAGGCCAGACATCACGGTACGGCGAATCTCGTCCTCGCTTGGCCCTTCGGCGATAAACTGGTTCACAATTTCATCGAGGCGGCGATTGAGCAGGGCCACATCCGCGCCGGGGCGTAAATCGGCCTGCACAAAAAACAGACCGACATCTTCAAAAGCCTGCGCACTGGCGGAAACGCTGACCGCCAATTGCTCGCCGCGCACCAATGCATTGTCGAGCCGTGAGCTGGACAAGCCGCCGAGCACGCTCGCCGCAACTTGCAAATCGGTTGTGTCGTCGGCGCTCCAGCCCGGGATGGTCCACATCCGGTACAAACGCGTGGTGGCGATGCGATCAGTCACTTCGCGCGCAAGCGGGGCAGGCAGGGTCGGTATTTCGACGCGTGGTTCAACCGCGTCTGGGCCGCGCGCGATACCGCCAAACCAGCGCTCGACCATCGGCCGAGCGGTCCGGGCATCGATGTCGCCCGCCAACACCAGAACCGCATTGTTCGGGCCATAATGCGCACGGAACCAATTTTGCACGGTGTCGAGGCTGGCAGCATTCAAATCGGCCATCGAACCGATGGTGCTGTGGTGATAGCTGTGGCCAGCGGGCGTTAGATTCTCGAAGATATAATAGCGGAACAGGCCATAGGGTTGATTATCGCCCTGTCGCTTTTCATTCTGCACCACACCGCGCTGATTATCGAGCACTTCCTGTGTCACCGCGCCCAGCAAATGCCCCATCCGGTCCGATTCCAACCATAAAGCGCGGTCAAGCGCGCCAGTGGGCACAGTCTCAAAATAATTGGTGCGGTCGGGGTTAGTGGTGCCATTGGTGTCGGTCGCGCCGATGTCCTGCAACCAAGTGAAGAAATCGCCATTTGCATTTTCACTGCCGTTGAACATCAGATGTTCAAATAAATGCGCAAACCCGGTGCTGCCATCCGGTTCATCCTTTGACCCGACATCATACCACACCGACAGAGCAACCACGGGTGCCTTGCGGTCGGTATGAACGATAACGGTCAGGCCATTGTCGAGGGTGAAGCGTTCGAACGGAATGTCGATGCGGTCAACCAGCGCCGCGATGGCGGGGTCGTTCGCCAGACCAGTCGATGGCTGCGCAGCGCTCTGTGCGAATGCGGGGCTGGACAGGCTCAATAAAGCAGCGGCAAATAGGCGGAGGTTCATTGCGGACTATCCTCATTTTACGCGCCATATGCCGGGCAGGCCATCAGGGGGAAGGGCGCAGACTGTATCGGTGACTTATGACAGTGCCGCGACCTGCGCAAGCCCCAACGCGCGGGGTTATGGCCGATAGAAATGCGGGCGGGTCGCCATCAGCGCGGCTGGTTCAAACAACACGGGCTTGAGCCGATGTTGAACAAATAATCGCGCCTGATCGGTATGATGGCGCGAGCCGGGCCGCGTCATCGCCGCGCCGAATGGCATGATCGATTCAGAATGAACCCGCCCCGCGCGGTCCCACCGCACGAACATCAGGAAACTGTCGCCGTGCCGCACCGATAACCGCCCGTCATCCTCTACGTCCCACAAGGTTGAGGCGCGCAGCGTGTCATTGCCACCATCGAGCGGCAGGTCAACGCGGCTCGCCCCTTCGCCTTGCCGCAGCCGCAACACATCACCCAGCGGTGGGTCAAGCGTGCCAAAGTTTGTGCTGAGGTGGGTGGCCGCCGTCGCTAACAACTCTAGCGCATTTGGCCGTTCACCGGTGCGCAGATAATGGATGCGGTTCGCGGGGCGCATGACCATCAGCGCCAGCGCATCGCCCTGCCCGCGCCCGTCGAGATTCCAGTCCCATGCGGCGAGCAGGCGCTGCGCCTCACGCAGCGACGCGGCACCCGCAGGAATGGCGGCGATCTGTTGCATCAGCGCCCCCGCATAGCCGCTGCGTTCATAGCCCGTGTCATATTTGATCGCCTCCAAACCTGCTTGGTCAATCCGCCCAGCACGTTCGAACAAGGCGATAGCGCGCGATGATCGGTTTGTGTCGTCCAGTTCCACACCCATGCGCGGGTCATAGGCCGATGGGTTGAGTTCATCGCCCGGCCCCGCCGCCGTAAAGGGCGTGTTGTTCGCATTGATAAGATAGCCTGACGCCGGGTTGAGCAATTGCGGGTTGCGGGCAAAGGGCAATGTCCCCTGCCATATGTCGCGGCTGGTGTCGCCGGGCAATATGCTGCGCCAGTCATAACCCGCTGGCCGATCAGGGAACATCGCGTTGTAAAATAAACCGATATTGCCCGCGCGGTCGGCATAGATGAAATTGGTTGCTGGTATGCCCTGCCCCGCCATCGCGGTGCGCCATTCGTTCAGATTACGCGCCTTTTGCACGCGGTAATATTGCGTCACCATGTCGAGCCGGTCGATCCCCGCATAGCGGATGGCATAGGCACCATGCTGGTTGATGATGACGGGGCCGTGGGCCGAGCGATAGACGGTGCGCGGCACCGGAATGACGAACGGCCCCCATTTGACGCGCAGCCATATGCGGCGTTGCTCCAGATCGCGCCACTGGCCATCAAGGCGATAGCGGGTGCCGCTGTCATCGAGCGTCAGGCGATAAATGTCGATCAAGTCGGGGCGATTAACCGTGTTGGTCCAGCCCAGATCGCGGTTATGGCCGAGGAAGGGATATGGCGAACCCGCAAATGTCGCGCCCGCAAAATCCCAGCCTTGGCCAGAATGCACGACCAGTTCATACCAAGCAACGCCGCCGCGCCATGGCTGGTGCGAATTGGAAACCAACCAAGTCGACCCGTCGGTGGTGCGCGATGGTGCCACGGCAAAGGCGTTGGATCCATTCTGTCCTTCGCTATTGCCAAATAGAGCGCCGCCCAGCTCCGCCGTCTGTTCACTTGCCTCTGCGTCCGGCCGAGCCGCAGTCGCACCACCAAGAGCCGGGCCACCTTCGCGGTATAATGGCTTGCCCTCGATCAACTGCCCCAGCACCGAATCGAGGCCAAAGAAAAAGGGTGAACGAACGACAAAGCCCGCCACCACATCTTCGGCGCGGACCGGGAACATATTCGACAGCTTAACCTCGTCAGGATGGCGCATCGCATAGCGGTTCAGCCCCGCCGCATAGGCAACGAATATCTGTTTCACATCATCGGGCAAGGTCGCATAATGCCGGTCAACCGTCCCGCGCCCGTCGATGACATAGGCCGCATAGTCTGTCGTTGCGCCATCCGTCCCACTGATTGCACCCAACCGGCCGCGCGTCATCGCCAACACGTCTTGCAGAGTCGAAAAATCATCCTCGGCATGGGCAAAAGCGACGCCATAGGCAACATCGGCATCGGTTGCGCCAAAGATGTGCGGCACACCATAGGCATCGCGCGCGATGCGAATGTCGGTCGGGGTGTAGGCGACCGCTTCGGGCGCTTCGGCAAACAGCGGTTCCCATGTGGCAAGGCCGATGGCGGCGGTGATGATGAGCGTCAGCAGGCCAAAGCCGATGCATCTGATCCAGCGCCGCATAGATTTTCTCCCAACGCCGTTTCTTTCGGCCCTGGTCATTGGCTATGCCGATAGTTCGCTCTGTTCAAGCGCCAAGTGATTGCCGCAGTGCAGCAAATGGCACCGCTTGGTTGATGGCGATGCTGCCGTCGAGCATCTGCACTTCGAGCAGGACGTGCGGCTGCGCGCCGTTCCAGTCGATGGTGATGCGCCCGAAATTGGGCATCAACGGTGCCTGCGCAATCCGTAACCTATTGGGTCCGAACACCGGCCATACCTGCGTCAGCCCCGATGAGGTCAGGTCATAGAGCGGATAGGGCATACCATCGCTCAACCGCGATAATTCGGCATAATGGGTGTCGCCCGAAATCATCACGAGATTCTCAACCTGCGCAAAGTCGATCAGATCAAGCAGGCGCTGGTGATCCGCCTGAAAATTGATCCACGCTTCATAGCCCGGCGCATCGGCCAGCACCTGTGTTGACGAAGCCAATATGCGCAGGTCAGCGGGTCTGCGCAGCTCATTCTCCAACCAGTCCCATTGCTGCGCCCCCAGCATCGTCGCCGAAGGGTCCGGGTTGACCAGATATTGCCCCCTATCCTCAGGCTCAACAGTGTAGCCGAGTAATGGCGTGCGAAATGTCCGATTGTCAGGCAGGATCACCTGCACTCGCCGCCCAGTTGGGCCAAAGGTATAACTGCCGTAAATCCCAGAATGACTGCGGCGGAAATGATCCTGCGGCACGCCCCAAAAGTCGAGGAACATCGCGCGGCTTTCGGCCTTTTTGGGATATTCGCTGCCACCATCATTGACGCCATAATCATGGTCATCCCATGTCGCGACGATTTGCGCGTTACGGCGCAGGGTTTGAAAACCGGACTGTGCCGCAAGCTGGCTATATTTGCCCGCCATCACCGCCATATCTTCGGTATCGGCATAGATATTGTCGCCAAGGAAGATGAACAATTCGGGATGCCATGCGTTGATGACATCCCAAATGGGTTGCGGTCTATCCTGATGACAGCAGGAACCAAAGGCGATGCGCGTTAGCGAACCTGGCTCGGCGGCCCTAACTTTGTCGTGCAGGACAGCGAGGACGGTGCCAAAGGCCGCCCCCGCAATCGCCGTTCGTCTGGAAATACTATCGAACATCAAAACCCGACCTTTATAGTGCCAAAGATTTGCCGTGGCGCGCCCGCGAGCAATGTCTGATTATCACCCCGGCTGCCAAATCCGTTCGACCCAATGGTGCCGACATAGGCTTCGTCGAGCAGGTTGGTTGCATTCACCTGAACCTCGATTTGGTCGGTCAAGCGATAGCCAATGGTAGCGTCCACCACCCAGCGGCTGCCGACTGAACGGTCATTTTCATAGTTGAAAAAGCGTTCTGACATATAGTTCGCACCGATCCTCCCGAACATACTGCCCGCATCATAAGCGAGTTCACCGCGAAAGATATGCTCGGGTGAGTCAACCACGGTCTTTCCGCGCGTTGCCGCGACCAGCACATTGGCGGCGTTGCGGACATCGTCACGATATGTGGCATTGTTATAGGCATAGGAGAGATAGGCGCTAAGCCCGCCGCCAAAGCGCACCTCACCAGCAGCCTCAAAACCATAGGACCGCACCGAACCGACATTTTGCAGCACCGCCGGATTGCCGATAATGCCGGCCCCCGTGGTCAACCCAAGCAAGCGATTGCTGAAATCGACATAATATGCGGCCACCGACCCGTTGAACATGGAACTGTTGTAACGCAGCCCAAGTTCATAGGTATCCGACGTTTCAGGTTTGAGCGTGCTGCGGATGGCGTCAAACCCCGCCTGTGTGGTGGCGAATGGGCCGCTAGTGGTCGACGATACAAAAGCGCGTGTCACTTGCGTAAAGCCTGCAAACAACTCGGCTCGGTTGCTCAATTCATAGGCGAAACCGACATGCGGCTGGAACCAATCTTCGGCTTGGATACTGCCCGCTGCACGTCCGCCCGCGATTATCGGGTCGGCCTGATTACTGACGCGAAAGCCCTTCCACCCCACATTGACCGTCAACGCACCCAGCTCAACCTTGTCCTGCACATAATATTGCAGCGTTTCGGTCGAAAAATCGAACTCCCATTGGGTAAAGAAGGGGGCGCTCTGAAACTCTAAGAAACTACGTCCCGGATCTGTGCGGCTAGTTAGGCCGTAAAAACGGCGGGCCTGTTGAAAATCATTTTGCTCATACCAGCCGCCAACCGTTAGTTCAGTGATCGCAACGGGGAGTGTCAGCGAGGCGAAAATACCTTTGCGGTCAAGGTCATATTCGGTGGTGCGGATGGAAATTGGCACGCCGCCCGGGCTGGTCACATAGGGGGTGCCCCATAATCCCTGGCCACGATTATTGTGATAATAGCCGCGAACCTGAAAACTACCCTCAGCCCCAACATCGCCGTGCAGGCCAATATAGGCCAGATGGTCCTGACGTATTCCCGATGCATCGAAATAGGCATCATCAACGGTGGCAATCGGCGCGGGATAGGTGGTGCCTGCGGCGGGATTGGTTGGGGCCGCACCCGTTTCACCGCGATTATTGGCAATGTCCGCGACGCGGATCGCGAGCGCATATTGGCTGGTGCCAAAATTGTCCCAATCAAGGCCAAGCCGGTTGATCATCTCAAGCGACAGATCCTGATAATCCTGTTCGTTGCGGCGCGAAAAGCTATACCAAGCGTCAAAATTGACGCTGCCGATGGGGGCCGTGAAACGCGCGTTGATCTGCCGCTGTTGCTGGACGCCCTCACCTTTCCACTTGTCGGTGTCACCATAAAGGAAAGAGACATAGCCCGACGGGCCATTGTCGCTGCCGAAATCGGCGCGAACATAGCCGCGCAGCGTGTTGTCGCTGCCATAGGTGCCGTTCACCTGTACACCAAAGCGACCCAGCGGATCGGCGGAGAAGGTTTCAATGGTGCCGCCAAGATTGTTGGTGGCCTGTGTGCCGATTGACCCAGCACCCTGCGAAACACGGACACTGCCGACATTTTCCGAGATGATAGCGCGCGAAACGTGCAGACCGCTATTATTGCCATAGCTGCCATCACCAAGCGGAACGCCGTCAAAGGTAAAGCCCAGCTGATTCTGGTTAAAGCTGCGAATCGAAACGCGCTGGGACCATTCATAATTTCCAAAGGCGTCGGCAGACTGAAAATTGACGCCGGGCAGGCGCTCAATCGCCTTGAGCGGGCTGGTGCCGGGAGCCAGAATGATGACGTCTTCATTGTCCAATTCATGGACCTGCCGGGTTTCACCGCGCCCGAACACGAGGATGTCATCGCCCGATTCGGCTTCGGCTTCTGCGATAGTTGCATCCTGTGCAAAGGCGGGAACGGCGGTGAGCGCGCAGGTGGAGAGTAAGGCGCTGTAAAATGTAACTTTCATTGGGAGACCCCTGATTTAATTTGGCTCGTGCCCGGCTATTTGATTTGCGGTTCGCCGGATCGAGGCCGCTCCTAGGTGAGCATTGTGACAGTCAGAGGGGTGTTTCGATGACAGGCGCGTGACAATGCAAAAGCCTCTTGTGTTGCACGTTTGCAACACTACCTTGGTCACAACGCACATGAGTAGGGCAAGCTATGAACCTTGAAAAAATGACCGACCGCGCAAAGGGGTTTTTGCAGGCCGCACAAACCATTGCGATACGCCTGAACCATCAGCGCATATCGCCCGATCATTTGCTGAAAGCGCTGCTCGATGATGAGCAGGGGATGGCGGCGGGCCTGATCACGCGGGCGGGCGGCAACGCTAAAATAGCGCTGGCGGGTGTCGATGCAGCGCTCGCCAAACTGGCTGCTGTCACCGGTGGCGGGGCGCAGGCGACGCCGGGGATCGACAATGATCTGGTGCGCCTGATCGACCAAGCCGAACAGGTCGCCGAAAAAGCTGGCGACAGTTTCGTTTCGGTCGAACGGCTGTTGCTGGCGTTTACGCTGGCGAGCGGCACTAGCGCGGGCAAAGCACTTAGCGAAGCAGGCATCACCGCCGATGCGCTCAACCGTGCAATCAACGAATTGCGCAAGGGCCGCACCGCCGACACGGCTGGCGCAGAAGACCGCTATGATGCTTTGAAAAAATTCGCGCGCGACCTGACCGAAGCCGCTGAGGCTGGCAAGCTCGACCCCGTTATTGGCCGCGACGAGGAAATCCGCCGCACCATCCAAATCCTTGCTAGGCGGACCAAGAATAACCCCGTGCTGATCGGCGAACCCGGCGTTGGCAAGACCGCCATTGCCGAAGGGTTGGCGATCCGTATCGCCAATGGCGACGTGCCAGACACGCTGAAAGGGCGGCGGCTGATGTCGCTCGACATGGGTTCGCTGATCGCCGGGGCAAAATATCGCGGTGAGTTTGAGGAGCGGCTCAAGGGCGTGCTCGACGAGGTTAAGGCGGCCGAGGGCGATATTGTGCTGTTCATCGACGAGATGCACACGCTGATCGGCGCGGGCAAATCCGAAGGCGCGATGGACGCGTCCAACCTGCTCAAACCTGCTTTGGCGCGCGGTGAACTCCACTGCATCGGCGCGACCACGCTCGATGAATATCGCAAGCATGTCGAAAAAGACGCAGCATTACAGCGCCGGTTCCAACCCGTATTCATTGGTGAGCCGACAGTCGAGGACAGCATCTCTATCTTGCGGGGCCTCAAGGAAAAATATGAACTGCACCACGGCGTGCGGATCACCGACGGGGCGATTGTCGCCGCCGCAACGCTTTCCCATCGCTACATCTCCGACCGCTTCTTGCCCGACAAAGCCATCGACCTGATGGACGAAGCGGCCAGCCGCCTGCGCATGGAGGTTGAATCCAAACCCGAAGAGATTGAGGGGCTCGACCGCCGCATCATGCAGTTGATGATCGAGCGCGAGGCGCTGTCCAAGGAGAGCGATACCGCGTCGAAAGATCGCCTCGCCAAGTTGGAGGAGGATCTCGCCAATCTGGAACAGCAATCGTCCGAATTGACGGGCCGCTGGCAGGCTGAAAAAGACAAGATCCACGGTGAGACCAAGCTCAAAGAACAATTGGACGCGGCGCGGCTACAATTGGAACAGGCCCAGCGCAGCGGCGACTTGGCACGCGCAGGCGAACTGCAATATGGCACGATTCCAGGGCTAGAGAGCCAGCTTTCCGCCGCTGCCATGGCCAGCGCGGGCGCAATGCTGCGCGAGGAGGTGACGGCAGACGACATCGCCGCGATCGTCAGCCGCTGGACCGGCATTCCGGTCGAACGGATGCTGGCGGGCGAACGTGAGAAATTGATGGCGATGGAGGAAATCATCGGCAAGCGCGTCATCGGACAGCAGGCTGCGGTGGCCGCCGTCGCCAAAGCGGTGCGGCGCTCACGTGCAGGTCTACAAGACCCCGGACGCCCGCTTGGTTCGTTCCTGTTCCTTGGCCCCACCGGCGTCGGCAAGACCGAATTGACCAAGGCACTCGCGGGGTTCCTGTTCGACGATGACAGCGCGATGGTCCGCATCGACATGTCCGAGTTTATGGAAAAGCACAGCGTCGCGCGGTTGATCGGCGCGCCTCCGGGCTATGTCGGATACGAAGAGGGCGGCGTGTTGACCGAAGCCGTGCGCAGGCGCCCCTATCAGGTCATCTTGTTCGACGAGGTGGAAAAAGCGCATGGCGATGTGTTCAACATCTTGCTGCAAGTGCTCGACGATGGCCGTCTGACCGACGGGCAGGGCCGCACCGTCGATTTTACTAACACCATCATCGTGTTGACATCGAACTTGGGTAGCCAGTTCATCGCGGGTCTGGCCGAGGGTGAGGATGTCGATGCGGTCGAGACACAGGTGATGGAGGTGGTGCGCGGCCATTTCCGGCCCGAGTTCCTCAACCGGCTCGATGAGATCATCCTGTTTCACCGTTTAGCGCAGGCGCATATGGGCGGCATCGTCGATATTCAGCTTAAGCATGTCCAAAAACTGCTCGCCGACCGCAAAATTACGTTGGTGTTGACCAATGATGCCCGCGACTGGCTGGGCGCGGTAGGGTATGACCCCGTTTATGGCGCGCGCCCGCTCAAGCGCGCTGTGCAGAGGCACTTGCAGGATCCGCTGGCTGACCTGTTGCTAGCGGGGAAAGCACCCGACGGCTGCACCATCACCGCAGATGCGGGCGACGGAGCGCTGGCGCTGAGCGTGACGTAGGGAGTGGGTTGCAATTGACTGTATAATCGATACGATACGCATGAGTTGATACTAGATTGAGGATTTTATGTACCTTATAGCGCTATCATTGCTGTTGGCTGCCGCCACCCCCACTACTCCGCCAACCGAACCAGCCGCCTCGGATGCTCAGGCCACCGCCGATGACAGTCAGGGCGACGTGAACCGTCTCATCTGTCGCCGCGTGACGGCCATCGGTTCGCGTGTGTCGTCGACGCGGCAGTGCGCAACAGCTGCCGAGTGGGCACGGATGCGCGAAAGTGCCAGACAGGGCACGGACCGTGTTCAGGCCAACCGTTCGACCAACGGCGGCTGAGCCAGACCCCATAAGGGTCAATCCATAGCGTAACCCATTTTCTCCGCCCATGGTGCCAGAATTGGCAGAACAGGCTCCATATGCGTGCGATAGCGGTGCCAGCGCCCCAGTGACCGCCGATAAATCGGTTCGGTGACCTGGGCGTAGCTGGCAGTATGGATATGGTCGCGCTTTGAGGCGGCGCCGATATTATCGAGCACGTTCGCATCCCAATCAATGCCCAGAAAGCCGAGCAACGAGCGCATTTGCGACTCCAGATCCTCAATCATCGATTCATAACCTATGCTGTGTGTCTGTTGCGGCAACAGCGTGGTCGCTCGTGTCCACGCGGTGAAGGCAGCATCATAGAGTTTAGCTGTGCCCTCCAACGTCACAAAGCAACGCATCGCATTGTTGAGTTGAAAGTTCGACATGAAACAGCTTAACGCCACATCGCAGGGGTGGCGTTCGACCATCACCACTTTGGCATCGGGGAAAATACGGTTAATCAACGCCATCCGCGTCATATTGAGCGGATGTTTGTCCACTATTGTCATGCCGGCCTCAGGTAATGGCGCAATGTCGGCCAGCGCGCTGAAATATTCACCGCGCAGAGCATTGGCCTGCTCGCTGGTCAACGCACCAAGTCGCGCCGCATCGCCAAGGGCCAATTCCACCCGCCGCAACACGGGCTGTTCTTCCAGAACATGCAGTTGCGGCAGATTCATCAGCAAGGTGTCGAGCAGCGTCGTTCCAGAGCGAGGGAAGCCGACAATAAAAATG
>JBBTFY010000029.1:0-3245 GCA_038041635.1 Pseudomonadota bacterium | reverse complement strand
CGATCTCCACCGGATTCCATGCGGCAAGCGCTTCGGCGGTTAACCGCGACACATGCCCTTCGACATCGCTCTGATAATCAGGTCCGGACAGGGGGGGCGCTGTGGCGATGGCGGCATCATTCATTGCCGTAAATTGGTTATAGGCTAGGTCCGTCTGGCCCAGGCGATCAGCCAACTCGCCAACCAATTGTGCGCGGCGCACAGGGTGGATGGTTGCCGGGACCGTCTCGGCAAATATCATTGCCTCGTCAAAACGGTTTTGACGGCGCAACGACCAAGCCCGCAGGAAATTGAGCGCACCTTCATCGATCTTGGCGGCAGCAGCTTCGGCAACCAGACCATCCATCGCATCAATGCGATTGAGATTTTCATAGAGCAATCCCAATTCAACGAAAGCAACGGTTGCACTGGGGCGAAGGCTGATGGCCTTTCGCAAGGCGGCTTCGGCAGCGTCAAAATCACGCGCCGTTGCTTCGGCCATGCCCAATTCAATCTGAACATCAGCGTCATCAGGGGCGATGCGCGCCGCTTCACGCATCACATATTGCCGTTCTTTCCAGCGACGTAATTTGGAAAGCGTTTCGGACAGGTTGCCATAGATATGGGGATCATCGCGGTGCCAACTAATGGCCTGTTCAAAGGCGGTGACCGCGCCATCAAGATCGCCAGATTGCGCACGGACATTGCCCAGATTGTTCCAGCTCTCATAGTCTTCAGGAACCATGGCGACGGCGGCCTCATAGGCCATAATGGCTTCGCTCGTACGCCCATGCCCCTGATGAACATAGCCAGTAATTTTCAACAATTCCGCATCTTTATGCCCATCTGCAACCGCCAAAGCAGCATCAAGCGCGCCGGTCGCCAGCAATGCTGTTGCCAGATTTTTCCGCGTTGCCCGATCATCTGGACGAAGTCGCAACAGTTCGGTGAGGTAGACGACGACTTTCTCCGGTTGATTGCTCCGCGATGCGGCCAGGCCCGCGATCGCCAGCAAGGGGCACCGATCAGCCATTGTCGGCAATGTGCGATCTGCCAAGTCCAATACAGCTTGCCATTGCTGGCGGCGAAAAGCGTCAAGGATGGGTAGCATCTCTGGGGGCGGCGTGGCGGTCTTCATCTTGGTCACAACATGGTCATCCTTGGCGTGGGCGCGCGATATCAAAGGCAACGGTCATCCGCTCGCCCTGTTGGAAGGGGCGGGTACCATGCCATTGCGTCGATGGGAACAGCACTAACCGGCCAACTTTTGGCTCGATTATCCGTAACGGGGCCAAGTCAGGGCATAGTTCACGGCATTCGCCCAGCGAAAACCAGCCATCATAGCTTGACTCAGCATTTCCTGAACCCATCGCAGCGTCGGGGAGAGCGACATAGAAAGCGGAACTGATCCAGCCTTGGCTGTGAACATGGTCGCTGTGGAACCCCTGCCGCGCCAAACGGACCGACCAAGAGCCGGCAAAACGCAAGGGTGCACGATGATCCAGCAGCAGCGGATGACCAGCAACGCTCGGCGGCAATTGCGCCACATGGTCGGCCACAACGTCCAATATGACCGAGCGCAATTGTTGCAGCAGCGGCTGTTCGCGTAGCAGCAAATTACCGTCAGTCTGTGTTCCGCCACGCACCGATTGGTCGAGCGGCGCGTCACTGGCACGGTGCAATGTGCGCAACAGCGCCGCCAGCCCCTCTATGTCATCCAGCCTGTCGGCGACATCATAAATGCCGACAAAATGGGAGTCATTTTCCAGCCAGTCCCAGCGGGGATCGCCGATGATCCGCCACGCCAGAGAAAGATAGGGCCACATCAAACCCTGCGGATCACGCCCTATCCAATTTTCTGATAATCGAGCAGCAGCATCCGCCCGTCCGGCGCGCAACAGATGGCGTGCATGACGATGTGCACGCACGGCGGATACAGGTTCACCCAGTGCAGTATATAGCTGATCTGCCAGCGTCACCGCGCCGCGTTCTGATGCGGCGTCGGCGCTCATTTCGTCGAGCCACTGGCAGGAAGCCAGCCGTTGATTGGCTTCGGTCAGGGCGGCCTCTATGGCGACATGATCCTGATTCTGGGCGTGGAGGGCGATGCGCTGCTGGTGCAAAGAGGGGGCATCCGGGTGCAGAGACAATGCCGCATCGATGGCTGCGGCAGGGGGCATTCCCATTTGAGCATAGAGACTGGCGATCGTAGCATGACCATCGGTCCACAACGGGTTTTGCCGCAACAATGCCTCAAGATCGGCGACCGCCTGATCCGCCTGTCCTTCGTCATATTGTGCCGCCGCACGCCCGGTGAGGACACTGCTGTCATCGGGCGCTAATTGCCGCGCGCGATTAAACAAGGCGACGGATGGGCGACCCGCCTCCAAATGTGTACGGGCATGGCTGTGAGCGATCAGCGGGTCATCCGGAATCAGCACCGACGCCCGCGCAAGGGCGTCTGCCGCTTCGCTGCTGATTTGCGCCGCACGCGCCGCCAGCCCCAGTAATTGCCATAGCCTGCCGTCTCTGGGGTGGTGTTTCACAGCACGACGAACGATGGGGAGCAAGGCGTCGGCATAGTCGGCGTTCAATGCCGCAATCCCGGCTCGAAACAGGCCTGGTGCGTCGTGCATGGCTACGCCATTGAGTGAGGCAATCACATCGGATTCAAACATCGCCGCCATCTTGCCGTCACCAAATGAAAATGGCGGACCCTTTTGAGGCCCGCCACTTCCCGTTCATTATCCGTAAAGTGGATTAGAACTCCAACTTCACACCGGCATAGATGTAACGACCCAGTGCGTCATAAACCTGCGCAAAGGTGTTACCGTTACAGGTGCCTGCCGGACATGCTGGGCTGCCGACAAGTGGTGGCTCACGATCAAACAGATTGTTGGCCCCCAGACGGAAGTCGTAATGATCGCCAACCTTCCACGTCAGAGCCAGATCGAAATAGCTCTGCGCTGGAATTTGCAGGTTAGCCGGTTGGGTTGCCCCGCTCAAGTTGGCGTTGGAGCTGGTGGTGTCCTGATCGACAGCGGCGAAATAGCGCCAACGGATCGATGCACCCATTCCGTTCGGCATGTCAAAGCTCAAACGAGCCTGATGCCGCCATTCAGGGCTAGGCGTGCCGCAGTTCGAACCATAAAGGCCAGCACAGTCAAAGCTGCCAGCAGCCGCAAGCCCGGTGTCGGTGATCAGTTCATCTAGATAAGTGCCGACAAAGCTGAGGCTGGCGCGACCAATCGAGCCGATTTCACGGC
>JBBTFY010000028.1:31633-42794 GCA_038041635.1 Pseudomonadota bacterium | reverse complement strand
ACAGCTTTGATCTGAGTGATGACTTGGCCAGCCATGTCATATTCACCGGCAACCGCGACGGCCGCTGTGTAATCAATCCAGCCTTGGCCGCCCAATGCCGGGTCGGCAACGATGCCGGTCGCGATGGCACCGACGATACCGCCGATGCAGTGGATCCCGAACACGTCGAGCGTATCGTCATATTTGAACTTGTTCTTGATGATAGAGACAAACACATAACAGACTGGCGAGACGATGAGGCCAAGGATGAGAGCGCCCATCGGCGATGCAAATCCGCTGGCAGGCGTAATCGCCACCAACCCCGCAACCGCGCCAGTGACCGCGCCGAGCAGCGATTGTTTGCCGTGGTGAAATTGTTCGATCAACGACCATGATAGCGCAGCCGCCGCCGTCGCCACGAACGTGTTGATAAAGGCGAGCGCGGCTAGGCCGTTGGCTTCAAGATTCGACCCAGCGTTAAAGCCGAACCAGCCGACCCACAGCAGGGACGCGCCGATCATCGTCATCGTCAGACTGTGCGGTGGTGTCGCTTCCTTGCCGTAACCCAAACGTTTGCCGACGACCAAACAGCCGATCAAGCCCGCGATACCCGCGTTGATGTGGACCACGGTGCCGCCCGCAAAATCGAGCGCGCCCTTACCCCACAAATACCCCATGTCGGTTGGCGCATCGACAAGGAAGTCTGGGCCAGCCCAATACCAGACCATGTGCGCAATAGGAAAATAAGCGAGTGTCAGCCATGCAACCGTGAACAGCATCAACGGCACGAACTTGATACGTTCGGCGAACGCTCCGACGATCAGCGCGGGCGTGATGCAGGCAAAGGTCATCTGGAAAATGACGAAGCTATATTCCGGAATATAGACATTGTTGCTGAACGTCGCGGCATAGGTTGATGTCGTGACCCCGCTGAGGAACAGCTTGGAAAAGCCGCCGATGAACGGTGCGGTCGCCGCATCGCCGCCGCTGGTGAAGGCCATGGTATAGCCCCACGTCACCCATACCAGTGCCGCGACCGATACGATCATGAACACCTGCATCAGTAAGGACAGCATATTTTTGGTGCGAACCAAGCCGCCGTAAAATAGCGCGAGCGCGGGAACAGACATAAGCAGCACCAGCGCGGAGCTGACCAGCATCCATGTGGTGTCGCCTTTGTTGGCCATCGCGGCTTGCGCCGCCGCGTCGGGCGCGTGAACCAATGTGGTCGTCGCCGCAGCTATGACCGGAGCGGCAGTTTCGGCAACCGCAGCGGCGGCATCCTGCGCTAGGGCAGCCCCGGCAGATAATAGTGTTGTTGTCGCAGCGCCGATGGCGGCTGCTCTTGCAAATAGTCGCTTCATTCCCCTGGCTTCCCTATTTCTTGTTGTCATTGCGGTGGATATGTTGCTCACAACGCCGCCTCCCCGGTTTCGCCAGTGCGAATACGCACTGCCTGCGCCACGTCGAGGACAAAGATTTTGCCGTCGCCGATGTTGCCGGTTCCCGCGACTTGCTGGATCACCTCTACGGCACGCGACGTGATGTCGCTGTCACAGACCAGCTCGATCTTGACCTTTGGTACCATGTTGGTGGCATATTCGGCGCCGCGATAGATTTCGGTCTGGCCCTTTTGACGGCCAAAACCCTTCACCTCACTAACGGTCATACCGTTGATGCCGAGGTCGGTCAGCGCGGTGCGGACCTCGTCGAGCTTGAAAGGTTTGATGATGGCGATGATCAGTTGCATGTGCGCCCCCTTGGCTTTTGCCTAAGCCAATCAAAATGCAACATGCGTGCCAAGTAACAAAAATGGCCTGCCTGCTGTTCTTTTGTTACGGCAAGAGCCGCCGTGCGGATAAATATTGTGCAACGGCGAAAAGCACTGCCTGTTTTTCAGGCAGAAGGATCAGGAAGGATCAGAGTGCCAATCGTGCCCATATGGGCAAATGGTCCGAGGCGCGTGCCGCCAGCGCGCTGTGGTGGACACCGCAATCTTCAACGCCAATCCGCCCAGAAATGATGATGCGGTCGAGCGCGGCAACGGGGCGGCGGCTGTGAAAGCTGTTGCCGGGGCGCAGCACATGTAAATCGCCGTCAAATTGGCGCAGCGCGCTGCTATGCTCGGCCCAGTCGTTGAGGTCGCCCATCATCACTAACGGAAGGTCATCAGGCAGCGTGCGCGCGTGATCGACGATAGTGCGCACTTGGTGGCGACGGCGAATGCCTGATAGGTCGAGGTGCATCGCAACGATGCGAAGCCGCACCGCACCAACCTGCATTTCGGCGGTGATCGCACCGCGCGGCTCCAGCGTCGGCAGCGGCACGGCGGCGGCGTTTGTCACCGCCATCCCTTTGCGCACCAACAGGGCGTTGCCATGCCAGCCGATGCTGTCGGGCCGGGTGTCGAGCGGCACCGGGGCCCATGGGCTTTCCTCGATCAATTGCAGCGGTAGCGCGCTCGCGCGGCGGCCAAAGCGCCTGTCCACTTCTTGCAGGGCGATGACGTCGGCATCAATTTCGCGCAGCACCGCCATGATCCGTTCGGGGTTGCGCTGCCGGTCGAGGCCAATGCCCCGGTGGATATTATAGCTGGCGACCTTGATCACGCGGTGCCACTATCGTCCGGCTCCGCCCCAGCAATATAGCGGTCAGTGGCGCGTGTCGGCAGACCGTCGATGCTTGTGGTGAGGCCCTTGAACTTCTCGACCCATTTTTCGGGTTCCATCTGGGCATGATATTTTTTGAGCGTCGCCCGTTCGCGCTCCAGCGTCATCATCGGCACCCCCCAGCCGCAACTGGTCTGGAGACAGTCCACCGCGATCACGAAAATCTGCCGCGTGCCAGGCAGCAGCGTGAAGTGCGCGGCCAGCGCATCCCACTCGGCATCCTGTGGCAAAACGCTGCGGCCACGGCCATAGATGCGAAGGATCAAAGCAGTGCGATCGAACGCGCAGAACATGATGGTGATACGGCCATCTGCGCCCAGATGAGCGTGGGTTTCATTGCCCGACCCGCCAACATCAAGGTATGCGACTTGCGTGTCCGACAGGATGCGGAAGGTATCGGCATAGCCCTTTGGTGACAGGTTGATGCGCCCGTCCGCCGCCGCCGTCGCGGTGAAATAAACCGGCTTGTCGGCGATGAAGGCGCGGTGCGCCTTGGTCAATGTGTCGGTGAAATCAGCCATGTCAGTCTCCTCCCTACCCCGCCGTGCCGCCAACGGTGATGCCGTCGATCAGCAAGGTCGGTTGGCCGACGCCTGCGGGGATGCTCTGCCCGCCCTTGCCGCACACGCCAATCCCTTCGTCGAGGCACAAGTCATTGCCGATGCCGATGACGCGGGTCAGCACGCTTGGCCCGTCGCCGATCAGCGTCGCGCCCTTGATCGGGTGGAGTAGCTTGCCGTTTTTGACTCGCCATGCCTGTGTGCAGGAAAAGGTAAAATTGCCCGAGACAATATCGACCTGTCCGCCGCCAAAGCTGGTCGCGTATATGCCGTCCTTTACGCGGTCGAGCAGCGCGGCGGGGTCGTCGGTTCCGGCGCGCATGAAGGTGTTGGTCATCCGTGGCATCGGTGCATGGGCGTAAGATTCGCGGCGGCCATTGCCCGTCGCAGCGACGCCCATCAGCCGCGCGTTTAGGCGGTCCTGCATATAGCCGCGCAATATGCCATCCTCGATCAATATGGTTTCAGATGTCGGCGTGCCTTCATCATCAAAGCTCAGTGACCCGCGCCGCCCGCCGCCCACGGGGTTGAGGAGCGTGCCGTCATCAACAACGGTAACGCCTTCTGCCGCGACGCGCGCGCCGACGCGCCCGGAAAAAGCGCTGGTCCCCTTGCGGTTGAAATCACCCTCCAGCCCGTGGCCGACCGCCTCGTGCAAGATGATGCCGGGCCAGCCGGGGCCAAGCAGCACCGTCATTTCGCCCGCTGGCGCGTCCTGCGAGCCTAGGTTGGTCAGTGCTTGGTCTAGCGCGCAGTCGATGGCACGCGCGGTGGTAGCGCCGTCCATCAAATCGGCATAGCCGCGCCGCCCGCCGATGCCGAAACTGCCGCTTTCGCTGCGGCCATTTTCCTTGGCGATAATCGAGACATTGAGGCGGACCAGCGGACGGACATCGGTGGCGACAAAGCCGTCGGCGCGGAGTATTTCGACCACCGACCATGCACCGACCAGCGACACCGTGACTTGGGCAACGCGCGGGTCGCGGGCGCGTGCCTGCGCGTCAATGCTCTGGCACAAAGCCACTTTGTCGGCGAACGGCACGGGGTCGAGCGGGTTGGCGTCGCTATAGAGCCGCGCATTGGTGCGTCGCGGCGGCGGTGCGGCGTTGCCGCTTCGCGGTTCGATAAGCCGCAGCGCGGGGATAGCGCGCTCAATCGCGGCGGCGCTGATTTCGGTGGCGTGGGCAAAGCCCGTCATCTCGCCTGAAACGCTACGCAGGCCAAAGCCCGCATCGGTCGAATAATCGGCGGTTTTGAGCTGTCCATCGTCGAACACCAGTGATTCGCTCACCCGATATTGCAGATATAGCTCGCCATCTTCGGCGGTGGCCAGTGCGCGGCGGGTTAGGGCCAGCGCAGTATCTGGGTCGAGCAGGTCGGCGTGATAGAGGAAATCGCGAGGGCTGTTTGCCATGCGCTCAGGCGGTGCCCGCGCCCGTATCGGCGACGCCGCCAATCAGGATAAAGCGGCGGTCGCAATAACCGCAATCGATAAAGCCATCGGCTGGGTCGATTTGCAGCCACACACGCGGATGGCCCAATGCGGTTCCGGCAGTGTCGCTTTCGCCCATGCAAGAGACGCGGGGATTTTCGGTGCGGGTGATTTCAAGTGTGTCGGCCATGATGCGCGATTAGCAGCGCTCATGCCACCTCGCAATCACAGATAGTTGACTGTGACGTTGAACGTCCCGGTATAAGTGCCTGGTGCCTGATTTGCGCCGACATTCAACCGCCCGCCAATGTGGATGATGTCGAGCCCATTATTGTCCAGAAAACGGATGAACCCGCCGTTGCTGGTCCAGTTGCCGACCGTCATCGTGCCGCCTGTGCCGTTTGACAAAGTGATGGCGGCATTGGGGATAAACACCAGATAGATTCTGTTGACGCTGCCAGCAGACAGGAATGTTGCAAATCCGGTTGTACCGCCCGCTGCGACTGCACCGCCCGTGGTGGTGCGTGCGCCC
The DNA here is from genome assembly GCA_038041635.1 of Pseudomonadota bacterium. Taxonomy (GTDB): domain Bacteria; phylum Pseudomonadota; class Alphaproteobacteria; order Sphingomonadales; family Sphingomonadaceae; genus Sphingopyxis. The sequence continues at coordinate 37,622 of JBBTFY010000028.1, read as the reverse complement.
GTTGTTGCATTGATGGTGACGGTGCCGGGAGTTGCCCCCGAGATGATATTGCCGAAATCGAGCGCAGTGGTGTTGAGCAGTTTCAACCGGTTGAGGACGATGGTGCGGCTGGTGCCGGGCGTCGTTTGCGCCTGTACACTACCCGCCCACGCGCATAGAATCGCGGCGGCGGCAAAGGAGATGATGCTGGTCAGGCGATGTTCCATCCCCGCCTTTTATCGGCGAAGCTGTCACCATCTGGTCGAGCGATGCGGTAAATATTGCATTAGCCACGCCATGGCCTGTGGTTGATTATAGCTGGTCGCCAATCACTGATAATTGAGCGTGATGTTGAATGTGCCGACATAGGTGCCCGCCGCCTGATTGGCACCAACCGCAAGTCGGCCCCCAACCGGAAAATTGAACAGCCCGTTGGCTGCAGCAATGCGAAAGCGGCGCGGCGTTGTGGTGAGAATGGCCGTGGGTGTCGATCCGATCTCGAATTGCGACAAGGTCATCGGCGCGCCGGGCCCGATCAATTGGATGCTATTTGACGACAGGCTGATTAAAACCTGCTGGTTAAAGCTGCCCTTGCCCGCAAAGCGTGCGGGTTGCTGCGATGACCCGACAAGGACCACACCGCCGGTCGCGGTGCGGGTGCCGTCGGGGAATAGCCGGACGACACCGGCCGTATTGCTGGGAATGATGTCGCCAAACTCCATATCCTGTACCCGGATGAATGACAGTTGGCGCAAGACGATGGTCTGCAGTGCACCTTGCTGGGTGGTCTGCGCCGAGGCGTTTGCCCCCGCGCATGCCGTTACGCCCGCCGCCATGATGGCGAACAGTGTGGATAGCAATTTGGCGCTCGATTTTGGAATGGTGTTGGTCCCCATAGAAGTTGCTCTAGCGAAAGACTGTTCAGTCATGGTGAGCGACCATGGTTAATTTTACATTTACGCTTTGGCCGCTCGCAAAGTGACGCTAAGCGGGGGTATGGATAAAGACGCAGCAATCAGCATCGACAATCTGACCAAAGTCTATAGCGGCGGTAAATGTGCTCTCGACGGGGTTAGCCTCAATGTTCCGCGCGGTGCGATATACGGGCTGCTCGGCCCCAATGGCGCAGGCAAATCGACGCTCATCAATATCCTGTCGGGGATGGTGCGAAAGACATCGGGCAGCGCGCGGATATGGGGGTTCGATATCGACGTCGACCCGCGCAACGCCAAGGCGTCGATCGGCATCGTCCCGCAGGAGATTGTGTTCGACCCCTTTTTCACGCCGTTCGAGACGCTGGAGCTGGTCGCGGGCCTCTATGGTGTGCGCAAAGGACAGCGGCGCAGCATGGAGTTGCTGCGTGCGGTGGGGCTGGAGGACAAGGCCGGAGCCTATGCCCGCACATTGTCGGGCGGGATGAAACGGCGGTTGCTGGTGGCCAAGGCGCTGGTCCATTCACCGCCGATCATCGTGCTCGATGAACCGACGGCGGGGGTGGACATCGAACTGCGCCAGCAGCTGTGGGATTATGTCACCATGCTCAACCGCGAAGGGGTGACGGTGGTGCTGACCACGCACTATTTGGAGGAAGCCGAGCAATTGTGTGATCGCATCGCGATCATAAATCATGGCAAGCTTATCGCCGATAAGCCGACGCGAGAGCTGGTGGGCATGGCGCGCGAGAAAGCGGTGGTGCTGACGCTGGGCGATGATATTACCACGCTTCCCCACCATGGCAGTTTCGAAAAGGTCGAACAGACAGCACCGCGCGAAATTACCATCAGCTATAATAAGGACAAGGCGAATGCCGGCGATGTGCTCAGCGCGGCGCAAGCGGCGGGCCTCACCATCGTTGATGTCTCAACGCGCGAAGCCGACCTTGAGGATGTGTTCGTGCAGTTGACGCGGGCTGTGGGTTGACATTTTCTTTGTTGTACATACAATAATGTGACGAGTTAAGGTACCATGAAGCTGAGCTACGATCCGGAGAAGCGAAGGTTGACTCTGGAAAATCGGCAGCTTGATTTTGAAAATGCGTTAGAGGTGTTTGCTGGCTTATGCTTTAGCCGGATTGACGACAGGAAAGACTATGGCGAGGAGCGCTGGATCAGCACCGGAGTCGTCAATAATGCAATTGTCGTTATCGTATGGACAGTGCGTAACGGCACACGCCGCATCATTTCGATGCGAAAGGCCAATGAAGATGAGCGAGACTGGTATCAACAGAAATTGGGCTGATCCTGACGATGCTCCGCCGTTGACACGGGAGTGGTTTGAAACCGCTGACTTGCATCATGGCGCAAAGTTGATCCGTCGTGGCCGCCCCAAATCCGAATTGCCGAAGCAGGCGGTGTCGTTGCGTCTTGATCCTGACGTCGTCGAATGGTTCCGCGCAAAGGGTGCTGGCTGGCAGACTCGGATCAACGAGACATTGAGGAAGGCTGCGGGTCTTTGACGTCCGCCTACGACGTCATCATCATTGGGTCTGGCGCGGCGGGGCTGACGGCGGCGCTTACTTTGGCCGAGCGGCACAAGGTGCTGGTGCTGGCCAAGGGCGCGTTGTCCGACGGGTCGACCGCATGGGCGCAGGGCGGGATCGCTGCCGTGCTCGATGCAGGCGACACGTTCGAAAGCCATATCGAGGATACGATGGTCGCTGGCGCGGGACTGAACCACCGTGACGTGGTCGAGTTTGTCATCGAAAATGCTCCGGCCGCGATTGAGCGACTGGCGTCGCTTGGCGTGCCGTTCAACGCTGATGAACAGGGGGACGGCACTATACGGATGGGTGAGCGCTGGCATTTGACGCGCGAGGGCGGGCATAGCCACCGCCGCATCGTCCATGTCGATGACGCAACCGGATGGGCGGTGCAACAGGCGCTCGAAGCCGCCGCCGCCGCCAACCCCAACATAACCCTGATGCCCGATATGGTAGGCATTGACCTGATCACCGGGCGGCATGGCGAAGCCTATTCGGGTGCGGGCAATGTCTGGGGCATTTACGCCTTCAATCGTGCGACCGCCAAGGTCGAGGCGTTCACTGCGTGCGCGACCATCCTTGCGACGGGCGGCGCAGGGCGCACCTACCTGTTTTCCACTGCTCCGCGCGGCGCAACAGGCGATGGTATTGCGATGGCGTGGCGGGCGGGCGCACGCGTTGCGAATATGGAGTTCATGCAATTTCACCCGACCTGCCTGTATAATCGCGACGTCAAAAACTTTTTGATCACCGAGGCGGTGCGCGGGGAGGGCGGGTATTTGAAACTGCCGACGACAGGCGAACGGTTCATGCCGCGCTTTGACGCGCGCGAGGAACTGGCCCCGCGCGATGTTGTGGCGCGCGCCATCGACCATGAGATTAAGCGGCTTGGCCTCGATTATGTCCACCTCGACATCAGCCACAAAGAGCCGGAGTTTGTGAAGGGGCACTTCCCCAACATTTATGAAAAGCTCCTTGGGCTTGGCATCGATATAACGGTCGAACCAATTCCCGTGGTTCCGGCGCAGCATTATACCTGTGGCGGTGTGGTCGTTGATATGGCGGGGCGCACCGATCTGCCCGGCCTCTATGCAGCCGGTGAAGTAACGATGTCGGGCCTGCATGGCGCGAACCGGCTCGCCTCCAATTCCCTGCTCGAATGTTTTGTCTATGGTGAAGCGGCGGCACGAGACATCATCGCCCGCTTTGATACACTGCCCACGCCGCCAGCCATTCGCGCGTGGGATGAGAGCCGCGTCACCGACCCCGATGAGGAAGTCATCGTCCAGCATGTGTGGCGCGAAATCCGCCGCTTCATGTGGGACTATGTCGGCATTGTCCGCACCACCAAACGGCTGGAGCGCGCGATGCACCGCGTCAATTTATTGGCGCAGGAGGTTGACGATTATTACGGCAATTTCCGCGTGACGCCCGATTTGATCGAGCTGCGCAACTTGCTCGAAGTTGCGCGGTTGATTGTCCGTAGCGCGATGGCGCGGCATGAAAGCCGGGGCCTGCATTATAACACCGACTTTCCCGACATGCTGCCTGTGGCGCGCGATACCGTACTGGTGCCGTAGGCGTCGTTTCATCGCACACACAGAATCGTTCGTCGCACGGGCGGTGCAGTAGACCACAGTTCAGGGCAAGGTCGGTCTGATGAAAAAAACACTGATAGTCTCGATGCTTGGCTTGGCTTTGGCAGGCTGTGTGTCGAGTCACAATGACCCTGTGCGCCCCGCTCCGCCCGCTGCGAGCACCCAGCCGTGGCGGCCCGGCACGACACCCGCGCCGCGCCCGGTTGTGCCCCCGCGTGCTGACCCTCGCGCCGACCCCGGCGTTAATCGCCCGCCGCCTGCGCTGGAGGCCCAGCTGCACAACTTGTGGCGCGACTTTCCCGGACGTACCGGCATAGCGGTGCAGCGGATCGACGGGGCATGGTCGCTGTCACGGCGCGGCGATGAAGCCTTCCCACAGCAAAGCGTGTCGAAAACATGGGTGGCGCTGACTTTGCTGTCACAGGTCGATGCAGAACGTTTGCATCTGTCCGACCGCGTCACCATCGGCCCCGAAGATTTGACGCTCTTCCATCAGCCACTCGCAGCCCGCGTTGCGCGCGAGGGGCGGGTCGAGGCGAGCCTAGGGGAATTGCTAGAGCAAGCGATTACCGGCAGCGACAATAGCGCCAATGATGCGTTGCTGCGCCGCGTTGGCGGACCCGATGCGGTCAATGCATTTCTGGAGCGCCACCATCTTGGCCGTATCCGTTTTGGCCCGGGTGAGCGCTTGTTGCAAAGCCACACGGCGGGGCTGGAATGGCGGCAAAGCTATGCGGTGGGGCGCGCTTTTCAGGTCGCGCGTGAAGGCGTGCCAATTGCGCTGCGCCGCGCCGCGCTTGAACGCTATCTCGCTGACCCAGAAGATGGCGCCAGCCCGTCGGCGATAGCGGGCGCACTGGCGCGGTTGGCGCGCGGCGAATTGCTCTCGCCTGCCTCGACGCGGCTAATGCTCGATACATTATCGCGCACATCAAGCGGCCCGCAGCGGCTGCGTGCCGGAGTGCCAGTGGGATGGCGCGTCGCGCACAAGACGGGGACGGGGCAGGAGCTGGAGGGACGCGCAACGGGCTATAATGACATCGCGATCCTGACCGCGCCCGATGGCACGCGCTACGGCGTCGCGGTGATGCTGGCCAGCACGACCGCGAGCGTGCCGCAGCGCATGGCGTTGATGCAGGCGGTTTCGCGTGCGGTGGCGGCGAACCACGGACTTTAGCAATAGTGAAGCAAAAAAGCGGCCCATTGCTGGACCGCTCTTTCGTTTTTAGCCTTCCCCTAGACAGGTCTAGCGGCCGTTCGTTCGCCTTTGCGTTGCCGCAAAAATTACTTCAGTTCGACAGTCGCGCCAACGGCTTCAAGCTGCTTCTTGAGTGCTTCGGCTTCGGCCTTGTTGACGCCTTCCTTGACGGCCTTTGGTGCGCCTTCGACCAGTGCTTTGGCTTCGCCCAGACCAAGGGCAGTGATGACGCGGACTTCCTTGATGACAGCAATCTTGTTGCCACCGTCGCCGGTCAGGATAACGTCAAATTCGGTCTGCTCTTCGGCTTCTGGGCCAGCAGCTGCGGCGGGGCCAGCAACAGCAACAGCAGCGGCGGCGCTAACGCCCCATTTTTCTTCGAGCATTTTCGACAGGTCAGCTGCTTCAAGAACGGTCAGAGCCGAAAGTGTTTCTACGATTTTGGCAAGATCAGCCATGTGTTTTCTCCATAATATTTATCTCGTCACCCTGAACTTGTTTCAGGGCCCAATGTGATGCTGAAACAAGTTCAGCATGACGAGAGAAGGGGTTCAGTAGGTTTCGATTACAAAATTTAGGCAGCGTCCTTGAGCGCATAAGCGCCAAATACGCGGGCCAGCTGGCCAGCCGGTGCAACGGTGATCTGTGCAAGCTTGGTCGCCGGCGCCATAACGAGGCCGATGATTTTCGCGCGCAGTTCATCGAGCGACGGCAGAGATGCCAGTGCGGTGACGC
>JBBTFY010000028.1:3259-31623 GCA_038041635.1 Pseudomonadota bacterium | reverse complement strand
CGGTGACGCCAGCCACGTCGAGGATAGTATCACCCATGCCGCCGCCAACGATTTGTAATTTGTCGTTGGTCTTGGCAAATTCCACCACGATCTTGGCGGCAGTGACGGCATCGTCACTGGTCGCAAGTCCGCATGGTCCGGTCAGCATGTCGCCGATACCGATATAGGCTGTGCCCTCGATCGCGATCTTGGCAAGGCTGTTTTTTGTAACCTTGAAGTGCGCGCCAGCGTCACGCATTTTGTTCCGAAGCGCCGTCGATTGTGCGACGGTCATCCCGAGGTTGCGGGTGACAACCACCGCCCCGGCTTCGGTCAAGGTAGCGCGCAGCTGTGCAACCACTTCGGGTTTTTTCTTGCGGTCCATGCCATTACTCCACTTACCCGGATGCAAAAACAAACGGGCGGCTCAAACGCCCGCGTGCTGTTGCACGGGCGGGCTACTCAAAGGTGCGGCACATGCCAGCGATTGCCAGCACACGCCGCCAACTATAGTCCGTGGGGATGGTGAACTGCGCGAAACCCATGAAACAGGGATCGAACAGTACCCGGCAGTCGGGCAAGGCCCAGCCGGTAAAACACATGTCCCCGTCTAGGGTGGAAATTAAGCGCGGGGGTTACCCCATGCACCACCTGTCTCGGACGGTGACGACAAGGCTGTGCACGAAGCGTAGCCCGTCGGTCGTCGCTGCCCATAGCGGGGTGGGCGGGCGAGTCAAGGAAAAGGCTGAAATGGTTGGTTATGGGCGCGCTATCTGATGCTTAGCGGCAACAGTGAGCGAAAAAAACTCAAACAGGGCTGGTCAAAGCAATAGTGTTGCGGTTTAGTGTCGGCAATCATTGCGATTGATGAAAAAACAGGGGGATATTCGATGGTAAACGCAAACAGTTTGCGGAATGTATTTTTGTGCGGGGCAGCGACAACCGCGCTTGTCTGTGGCCTGAGCAGCACGGCGATGGCGCAAACAGCGCCCGCACCATTGCCGCCAACCGTTGCCGATGATTCAGCGGACAATCGCGACATCCTCGTCACCGGATCACGCATCAAACGCGACCCCAATGACAGCGCGCTGCCTTTGCAGGTTATCACGTCTGAGGAACTGCTGCGCGAAGGCATCACCAGCCCCGAGCAATTCATCTCCTCGCTGTCCACCAACGGCAATGGTGCCGATAACCTCGCCTCGAATGCCGACGTGACCAGCGGTGCGCAGCGCGGAACCAACGGCCTGTCTGCCGCCAATCTACGCGGACAAGGTTCGGCGGCGACGCTGGTGCTGCTCAATGGCCGCCGCGTGGCCGCGCACGGCCTCACCGGCTCTGCGGTTGACGTCAACCAGATACCCTTTGCTGCGATTGAACGGATCGAAGTGCTGAAAGACGGCGCGTCGGCCATTTATGGCACCGACGCGATTGGCGGCGTTATCAACTATATCACCCGCTCCAATTATCAAGGTGTGGGGGTGGAAGGTTTCACTGACATCACCGAAGCGGGCGGGGCAAGCATTTATCGGCTGTCGGGGATTGTCGGCTATGGCGACCTTGACGACCAAGGGTTCAACGTCATGGCTGCGGTTGCCAATCGCTGGAGCGGGGCGTTGCGCGGCGACCAACGCGATTTCGTCAATGGCTTTCAACCCGATCGCGGCCTGTCGATCGACACGCGCGGGACGCCAATTGCTACCGCCTTTCCAGCCAACACCAATAGCATCTTTTTCCCCACAGGCACGCTGCTTGGCGGCACATCGGGTGCAACATTGTTGCCAGGCTTGATCTTTCCCGGTACGACTACGCGGGCGAGCGGCGGCATCAACATCCTCGACCTGCCGGGCGGCGCGGGGTGCGACTCGGTTGATGGCGGGCTCCCCTATGACGAAGTGTTGTGGGCGAATTCCACCGCAGCATTTGCTTGTTCTTGGGACACTGGCCGATCTGCGGTTTTGCAACAGCCGCTGAATACACTGACCTATTATGGACGGGCAACGGTTCGTTTGGGCGAACATCAAATCTATGCCGAAGTCACGGGGTCGAACGCCGATTCGGCCAAGCGTTTTTCGAACAATCAATATACTGGCAATACGACGACCTTGCCGATCGCTTACCCGCTCAACGCGCTGACCGCACCAACCTATAATGCGGTGTATAATGCGCTGGTTGCGCAATTCCCGGCGATTGCGGCGAACTATGGCAAGCCGATTTCCTATCGCTGGCGCTGTCTTGCGTGCGATAATCGCGAATATGAAACCACGACGACGACCTTCCGCGCTGCATTGGGGGTCGAAGGCCCGCTGTGGGATGGCTGGGATTATCGTGCGGGCGGATCCTATGCGCGCAGCGAATCGGCTTCGACATTGGGCACCGGCTATTCCTTCCGAGGCATCTTTGCTTCGGCTGCCAGTGCGGCGGCTTCGGGTGTGCTGGGCGCTGTATCGGGCGGCATTGATCCGCGCGCACCGACCGCGCCGGGTGCCACCGCGCCTGGTATCGTCGGCTTGCTGAACAGCGGTATCCTCAACCCCTTCTCGCTCGTACAAAGCGACGCCGCGCTGGCTGGCCTGGCCGCCGTATCGGCCGAGGGAACCGTCCTCTATGGTGGTCGTTACGAGGTGAAGCAGCTTGATGGTTCGATATCGGGGTCTCTGTTCGCGCTGCCTGGCGGTGACGTTAAAGTCGCGCTTGGTGTCGATTATCGCCGTGAAACCTATAGCTTCAACGGATCACCCGCTGCCGCGCTTGGGACGCCGGACATTTTCAATGCGGCGTTCGACAATGTGAACGCATTGACCCCCAAAAATCGCCGGGTTTTAGCGGCCTATGGTGAAATCCTGTTCCCGATCTTTGATACACTCGAAGTCACGGCTGCTGCCCGCATTGACGATTATACAGGCTTCGGCTCGACCATCAATCCAAAGGTGTCGGCGCGTTTCCGCCCCATCGACTGGTTGATGTTCCGTGGGTCCTTTAACACCGGATTCCGCGTGCCAAACTTCAACCAGATATTCAACGGTGTAACCCTGTCGCCTAACCCGGGTAATACGCTGGTTGATCCGACGACATGCGCGACGGGTGCGGTTTCCTCTCTTCCTGGGTGCACGGCGATCACGCCTGACACGCTTCGCGGAGGCAATCTCAACCTCGATCCGGAAACGTCGGAACAATATAGTGTGGGCGTGGTGTTCGAACCATCGTCACATTTCAGCGCATCGGTCGATTTCTGGTCGATTGCCGTCGATGACGTCATCGGTTCGCTGACCATCCAGCAATTGCTGGCCAACATCGCCTTTTTCCCTGAAAATGTTACTCGTACCAATGGGATCATCACGCAGCTTGACCTTCGCGCCGACAATATCGGGTCGCGCCGCACGCAGGGGATCGAAGTTGGTCTGCGCGGGCGTTTTGATGCGCTGGGTGGCAGGGTGACAATGAGCATGGACGGCACCTATCTGGTGCGCAAGCGCGAACGGTTCCTGCCGACATCGGCCTATACCAACAACATTGGCGTCTTCACCTTTGCCGGTGATCTTGGTCTGCGCTGGAAACATAGTGCCGCAATCACATGGCGGAACGATGATTTCACCGTTTCGCTGTCGCAATTGTTCCGTAACGGCTATCTTAACCAGCAATTGCCGGGCGTCGCCAACGGGTCGGTCAATCCGCCCAATGACATTACCCGCGTCAGCAATTACATCACCTATAATATGTCGATCGGATACCGGATTACGGACGAATTCTCGTTGACGATGGGCGTGCGCAACCTGTTTGACACCGACCCGCCATTTGCCGTCACTTATGACAGCAACACGGGTGCGGGGGGCAGCTGGGAGCCGCGCGTGGCCGACCCGCGTGGTCGCTCGTTCACCATGACGGTATCGACACACTTCTAATCGGGAAATAACGAACAATGGAGGCCGAGGGGAAGCTCTCGGCCTTTTTGTGCGGGTCAGTTTTTTGATTGGCGGCGTGCGCCTATTTTACAAATGTCGAGCCTGACAATATCTGGCGTGCCACCCACCAACTCACCGGGATTGCCAGCACAAAGCCCGCCGCTGCGGCGATGAGGATTGGCCATAATGTGTCATGCCCCAACGACAATACGGCGATGACGCCGCTGCCCATCAGGGTTGTGGAAATGACGGAAAATAAGATTGTCGCCAAACGAAACATAGCCGCACTCCTTGCCTATCATCGTCTTGTTAACGTCATTGGGCACTTTATGGCGGTCCGCATTGATACCGGTCAACGATTATCGCTCCGCCCGCCGCAACGCCGATAACAGGGTCTGTGTTCGCCCCGCCCCTGCAAAGCGGGGGTGCGCGCGCGCCAGCGTTTCCCACACGGGGCGCGGCATATCGCACAATATGACGGCGGTGCCGCTATCGGCGGCCCCGGCAACGAATGTGGCAAGAGTCTCGATCCCCGAAGCGTCGATGAACGGCACACGGTCGAGCCGCAGGATGATGGTGCGCGGTTTGCGGCCTATCCGCGTCAGCGCGTCGAGCATCTCAGCTGCCACCCCAAAAAACAGCGGCCCAGCGAGACGGAACACTTCGACGCCATCGGGCAGTGCGGCGCGTTGCTGCGGATCCTCGACGCTTTCATCGTCGCTGAGCAGCCCGCTCGCCTCGCTCATCCGCGCCATGAACAACAGCGACGCCAGCGTGACGCCAACCCCGATCGCTACCGTCAGGTCGACCAGCACCGTCAGGCCGAACGTCAACAGCAACAGCGCGCGGTCGCCCATTTCCATCCGCATCAGGTGGCGGAACCGCTCGGCCTCGCTCATCCCCCACGCCACCACCAGCAGGATGGCGGCGAGCGCGGCCATCGGCACATAGGCGACGAGCGGCCCCGCTGTCATCAGGATGACAAGTAGGAATAATGCATGGAATATCCCCGCCATCGGGGTTTTTGCACCGGCACGGATATTGCTCGCGGTGCGGGCAATCGCGCCTGTTGCGGGCAGCCCGCCAAACAAAGCGGCGGCGATATTGGCCACGCCTTGGCCGACCAATTCTTGCCCAGAGCGGTGCTTATATCCCGTCATGCCGTCGGCAACGACAGCAGAGAGTAAAGCTTCGACCCCTGCGAGAAAGGCAATGGTAAAGGATGACGGCATCACTTCGCGCACCATGCTCAGGCTGAACGCCGGGATGTGCGGCATTGGCAAACGCGACGGCATATGTGGAAAGCGAGCGCCGACTGTCTCGACAGGCACATGGCCCAACGCCACCACCAGCGAGGCAGCGGCGATGGCAATCAGAAAGCCTGGTAGGCGCGGCGCAGCGCGGCGCAGCATCAGGATAAGCGCCAGCGAGCCGACGCCCACCGCAATCGCTGCCCAATTGGTTGTCCCTATCGCTGCGGCGTAGGCCGCCCATTTCGACAGAAACTCTGCTGGAATGGCGTGGCCGTGCAGCCCCAGCAAATCACCGATCTGGCTCGATGCGATGATTACCGCAATTCCTGCGGTGAACCCCGTCACGACGGGCATCGGGACGAACTTCATCAGGCGGCCCAGCCCCGCATAGCCAGCGATGACAAGGATGACCCCCGCCATGCCCGTTGCCAGCACAAGGCCGGCGTAGCCATGCTGTGCGATAACCCCCGCGATGACAACGACGAAGGCGCCCGTCGGCCCGCCGACTTGGACGCGCGATCCGCCCGCCGCGCTGATCAAAAACCCGGCGACAATCGCGGTAATCAGCCCCTTGTCGGGGGACGCGCCGCTGGCGATCCCCAGCGCCATCGCGAGGGGGAGCGCGATGATGGCGACGGTCAGCCCCGCCAGCGCATCGGCGCGCAGGTTGGACAGCAACTCTCCGCGCCTCCATAGCGTCCATAATTTTGGCGTGAAGTTGGCGTGGGTCGGAGCGATGGGTGGCATAGCGTCTTTTAGGCGCAACGGCGGCGTTGGTGCAACATAGCAAAAGGGCCGGAGGATTGCTCCCCCGACCCTTCTTCAACTCATGTGCTCCTGCCTTCGCAAGAGCACAGCAGCTTTAGGCGCCTTGAACCGCAGTCATATCAACGCGGACACCAGGGCCCATCGTGCTCGACAGCGAGATTTTGCGCAGATATTTGCCTTTGGCACCGACTGGTTTTGCCTTGACGATGGCATCGACAAAAGCGTCAAAGTTTTTGCGAAGGTCGGCGTCAGTGAAGCTCGTCTTGCCAAGGCCAGCATGGATGATGCCCGCTTTTTCAACGCGAAACTCGATCTGCCCACCCTTAGCAGCCTTGACCGCTTCGGCAACATTGGGGGTGACGGTACCCAGCTTGGGGTTTGGCATCAGGCCCTTTGGACCCAGCACTTTACCCAGACGGCCGACAATGCCCATCATGTCTGGCGTCGCAATGACCCGGCCATAATTCATGTTGCCCGCTTGCATATCTTCGAGCAGGTCTTCGGCACCAACCTTGTCAGCGCCGGCTTTCAGCGCTTCTTCGGCCTTGTCGCCGCGTGCGAACACCGCGACCTTGACGTCTTTTCCCGTGCCCGCAGGCAAGGTGACAACACCGCGCACCATCTGGTCGGCATGACGTGGGTCAACCCCCAGATTCATCGCGATTTCGAGTGTTTCAGCGAATTTTTTGGACGACGCGCCTTTGAGCGCTGCGATGGCTTCATCGACGCCATACAGCTTGTCGCGGTCAAATGCGGTGGCTTGGGCTTTTGCCTTCTTGGTCATTTTGGTCATGGGGTCAGCCCTCCGTCACTTCGAGGCCCATCGAACGGGCGCTACCTTCGATGATCTTGGTCGCCTGCTCGATCGAGTTGGCGTTCAGATCTGCCATCTTCATTTCTGCAATCTCAGCCAGCTTTGACCGAGCGATTTTGCCCGCGCTGATTTTGCCCGGCTCTTTGGAGCCAGCCTTGAGGTTCGCAGCCTTTTTGATGAGGAAGGAGGCCGGAGGGGTTTTGGTTTCGAACGAAAAACTGCGGTCGGCAAACACGGTGATGACGGTGGGGATGGGCATGCCCTTTTCCATACCATCAGTCTTTGCGTTAAACGCCTTGCAGAATTCCATGATGTTGACGCCGCGCTGACCCAATGCTGGGCCGATAGGCGGTGACGGATTGGCTGCTCCTGCAGGAACCTGCAGTTTGATATAGCCGGTAATTTTTTTAGCCATATTTTGTCTCACTCTGTTTTGGGGCGCCGGAAAGGCTTCCCCGATCAAGTTTAGCGGTCAAACGGGGATGGCCCCTCCCGCACTATCGTCCTCTGCCACAGGGGAAGAGGGGATATCTTTGTTTGCCCTTTCCCACTCGTAAACGAGCGCGGACTTAATTCTTCACCCGTTCGACCTGGTCAAACTCCAGCTCAACCGGGGTCGCGCGACCAAAGATAGACACCGAAACTTTGACGCGGCTGCGATGGAAATCCAGTTCCTCAACAATCCCGTTAAAGCTGGCGAACGGCCCTTCGAGCACGCGGACATTGTCGCCGATTTCATAGTCGATGCGGATTTCCTGTTTGGGCCGCGCCGCCGCTTCGTCTTTGATATTGAGCATCCGCAAGGCTTCGGATTCGCGGATTGCCTGTGGCTTGCCCGCGACACCCAGAAAGCCGGTGACTTTGGGTGTGTTGCGAATCAAGTGATAGACATCATCGGTCATCGTCAGTTTGGCGATGACATAGCCCGCCATCGACGTGCGTTCATGGCTCACTTTTTTGCCGCGCTTGACCTCGGTCACGGTTTCGGTGGGCACCTCGATCCGCTCAACCAAGGCCGACAGACTCAGCCGCTCGGCCTCGGCCATGATCGCTTCTTTGACCTTATTCTCGAAACCGGAATAGGCATGGATAATATACCAACGCGACATCGAAAAATCCTATTTACCGCCTGCAACAATCACGCAGCGAGCGAAAGCAACCAACCGACCAACGCCCCGAACAGGGTGTCGATCCCGAGAAAGAAAAGGGCAAGCAGCGTCGTCATGATCAGCACCATGATCGCGGTCACCATCGTTTCGCGCGTTGTCGGCCAGACGATCTTACGACCTTCTGAACGCACTTCACGAATGAACTTGCCCGGACTGAACTTCGCCATTCTCACTTCCTCATGCTGCATAGCCAATTTCACGGCCGTTCAGCATATGGGCCCGAATTGGCCCAATGAAACCCCTCGGAAAACACTTATCAGCCCCGCCGTGAAAATGGCAATAATCCGCCCGCCCCATCCCCAACACTTTTGGGCAACATGGGTGCGGTGGATGACTGTGCTTTTCTCTAGCGCGAGCGCTAACAGTTTAGACAAGCTATTCCTATGCGCCGCCCTCTAACGCGGGCGGTGCGCCTTGGCAAGGCTGGCAGGGGCAGTAGGACTCGAACCTACGACCCTCGGTTTTGGAGACCGATGCTCTACCAACTGAGCTATACCCCTATGGGCAGCCTTGATTCAGCGCGGGGCGGGGCATAGCCGCGCGCGTTGCTGGGGGCAAGGGGCAGTTCGTTCAGGCATCTGTTTCCGCCGCGTAGCGCGCGCGATAGCCGTCTCGGATGGCTACACGGTCAAGTTTCCCCGTGCCAAGAATCGGCAGAGCTTCACCGATCACCCAAATCACCGCTGGAACCTTAAAGGCAGCGAGATTGGTGCACAGGAATGCGCGCAGCGCATCCTCGCCAACATCCTCATCCGGTTTGAACAGCACTACCGCGCCGACAATCTCGCCAAATCGCTCATCCGGCAAGCCGATCACCGAACATTCGGCAACCGCCTCATGCGCATAAATTGCCGCCTCGACTTCGGGGCAGCTGATATTTTCACCGCCACGGATGATGATGTCTTTTTTGCGGTCAACGATGAACAAATAGCCGTCGGTGTCGAGATAGCCCAAATCGCCGGTGCGGAACCGCCCGTCGGCGGTAAAGGCATCTGCGGTGGCCCCAGGGTTGTTCCAATAGGCGGTGAAATTGGCAATCGAGCGAATCGACACTTCGCCAATTGCGCCCTGCGGCATGACATTGCCTGCATCGTCGATGATGGCGAGGTCAACCAGCGGCAGCGACGCTGGGCCGGTGCTGTCAGGTTTGGCGATATAATTGTCGTTGAGGTTGCCGCAACCAATGGCATTTGTTTCGGTCAACCCATAGCCAAGCACCGGCAAGCCGCCACCCATACCGTCGGCCAAGCGGTGCACATGGTCGCGCGGGCGCGGTGCCCCGCCAGCGGCAAAGGTTTTACAGCTGGAGAGGTCATATTTGGCGCGGTTCGGGTGGATCAGCATCTCATAGCTCATGAGCGGCACGCCAACGAAATAGGTCACGCCTTCTTTTTCGATCAGTCGCATCGCTTCTTCGGCGTCCCATTTGGGGATCATCACCAATTTACGACCAATGGCAAAACTTTGCAGGAACACGGGAACTTCGCCCGTTACATGGAATAATGGCACGTTGAGCAGGGTCGATGCCTGCCCTTGTGGCGCGTTGCCCATTACCGTCAAAACATGGACGATCGACGCTGTCTGCGCGATATAGTTGAATGTCCCCTGCAACACCGCGCGGTGCGTGGAATAGGCCCCCTTGGCGGTGCCCGTCGATCCCGAAGTGAACAGGATTGTGGCAATGTCGTCGGCGGTCAGCGTGGGCAGATCGGTTTGCCCGTCGCTGCGCGCGGTAATCGGGGCCATCGCGCCTTCGATCGGCAAAGCGACGTTGAGCGCCACGACGGTTGCTTCATGGTCCAGCCCGGGTTCGGCGAGACGGCGCGCGCGCTGTTCGTCGGCGAGCACAAGATTGCAGCCGACGTCCTTTATGCCCGCGACCAGTTCGCCGCTTTGCCACCAGCCGTTGAGCAGGACAGCGACGCCGCCCGCCATCAACACCGCCATATAGCTGATAATCCACGCTGGCGCGTTGCGCATGGCAATGCCGACGCGCATCCCCTTTTTGACGCCCCAGCCCGACACCAGCGCCTGCGCGACTTTGGTTGCCGCCGCATAGGTTTCGGCAAAGCTAAGCCGTTCATCGCCATCAACGATGAAGGTCGCATCGCCATGCACGGCGCAGAAATAGGCAAAATATTGCGGAATATTTTCCGGTGCATTGGCGACATAGGGCATCATTTGCCCCCGGCTTTCGATCATCCCTAACTGAAACATCTTGCCGTCGCCGATGACGGCGTCGAGCCCTTCGTGTATCAGCATGTCCAGTGCACTTGGCATGTTCTTATCTCTCCGCCTGGTCTTGTTGTTTTGCGCGACTATGGGGGGGAAAATCATCGGGGGAAAGACCTTGCTGCACTCTTTGTTTGCTACCGCTTCAGGTCACCTCAATTTTGACGATCTGGGTCTGGTGCGCGAATTCTATATCGGCCCAGTTCCGATCCGTTTTTATGCGCTGGCCTATATCATCGGCATCTTTGGCGCCTATTGGGGTGTGCGACGGATGCTGCGCCAGCCCGGCGCGCCGATGGCCGAGCGTCACACCGACGATTTGCTGTTCTACGCGATGCTCGGCGTCATTTTGGGCGGGCGGATTGGCTATGTGCTCTTCTATGGCCTGTCGCATTATGTCGCGGCCCCGCTCGACATCTTCAAATTGTGGGATGGCGGGATGAGCTTTCACGGCGGCGTAGCAGGGGTCACGCTCGCCATCTGGTGGGTGACGCGCCGTAACGCGCTCTCCTTTCTGCGGGTCTGCGATTATATCGCCTGCGCGGTGCCGTGGGGAATGATGCTGGGGCGGCTTGCCAATTTCATCAACGGCGAATTGTGGGGCCGCGTGACCGATGTGCCATGGGCGATCATTTTTCCAGCATCCGGGACAATGGATCCGCGTCACCCCAGCCAGCTTTACGAAGCGGGGCTGGAGGGCGCGGTGCTGTTAGCGGTGATGACCTATGCCTTTTGGCGGACTGACAAGCGCTACCATCCCGGTTGGCTGGTCGGGCTGTTCACCATCGGCATCGGATTGGGCCGTTTCATCGTCGAATTTTTCCGTCAGCCCGATGAGCAATTGAGCGAATTTGCTTCCCAAAGCGGCCTGTCGATGGGGCAATGGCTGACGATCCCGATGGTCCTGCTCGGCGCATGGCTGATGTGGACGGCGAAGAGACGCAGGCAGCGCGTCGAGCCATTTGCCGGGACCGATAGTGTCGCCTGAGAGCCTGTCCTCAAATAAAGGGGCGTTATCGGATCGACTGGCGCGGTTGATTGCACGTGGCGGGGCTATCCCGCTCAGCCTGTTCATGGGCCTCGCCAATGCGCATTATTATGCGACGCGCGACCCGCTCGGGGCTGACGGCGATTTCATCACCGCACCAGAAATCAGCCAGATGTTCGGCGAACTGATCGGGCTGTGGTGCGCGGATATGTGGCTGCGCAGCGGGCGCATAGGGCCTGCTACGCTGGTCGAACTGGGGCCGGGGCGCGGCACATTGATGGCCGATGTTGTTCGGTCCATCGGGCAGTTCGGCATCATAGTCGATGTGCACATGGTCGAAACCAGCCCGGTTTTGCGCGACTTACAGGCCGCAGCGGTGCCCTATGCGCAGTTCCACAACGATGGTTCGGCCTTACCCGATGATCGGCCGTTGATCATATTGGCCAACGAGTTTTTCGACGCCTTGCCTATCCGCCAGTTGGTGCAAACCCCAATGGGGTGGCGCGAGCATATGGTGGCGCAGGATGATGGCGGGTTCCTATTTGCGACTGGCGACACACCGATGGACGCAGCGGTGCCGCAACATTTACACGGTGCTCCAGTAGGTGCGATTATCGAGACATCGCCCGCCTGTATCGCCATTGCCCATGACCTCGCCCAAGTCTTGGCGCGGCAGGGCGGGGCGATGCTGGTGATCGACTATGGC
The DNA here is from genome assembly GCA_038041635.1 of Pseudomonadota bacterium. Taxonomy (GTDB): domain Bacteria; phylum Pseudomonadota; class Alphaproteobacteria; order Sphingomonadales; family Sphingomonadaceae; genus Sphingopyxis. The sequence continues at coordinate 19,815 of JBBTFY010000028.1, read as the reverse complement.
TACGGCATGGTGGCGGCCGGCGATACGCTACAGGCTGTGTCGCACCATGAATATGCCAGCCTCCTCGATGAACCGGGGGAGCGCGATTTGACCGCGCACGTCGATTTTGGCGCGCTGGCCATAGTGGGGCGCGAGGCAGGGCTGGCGGTGCACGGGCCAACTCCGCAGGGCACGTTCCTGCGCAGCCTGGGCCTTGATGCGCGGTGCGAGAGCCTGATGGCGGGACACCCAGACCGCGCCGAGGCTATCGCGGGCGAGCGAGACCGCTTGGCGGGTGACGCGCAGATGGGGCAATTGTTCAAGGTATTGGCGATGACCGCCCCGAATTGGCCCTGTCCTGAGGGATTTAGGCCCGAAGGGTTTGACGCATGATAGGCCTTGGCATTTGGACCGTTGAGGAACCCCGCATCGCCGATGCGGCGGCGCTGTCAGCCATGGCGCAGCAAAGTTTTTGCGAGACTTTTGCCCATATGAACTACCCGCCCGATGACCTGTCGCAATTTCTTAGCGAGGCGATGGGGGCGGCGCGCTATGCGGCGCAAATTGCCGACCCCGGTTTTGTGCTGCGCGTCGCAAAGGATGGCGATGGGCGCATCATTGGCTTCATCAAGCTGGGACCGAATGAATTGCCGCTGCCGCTTGGTGAAGATGAAAGCGATAAGATATTGGAATTGCATCAGTTGTATTTGCTGGGCGAAGCCAAGGGCACAGGCGTTGCCGATGCACTGATGGCGTGGCTGCTGGGTGAGGCGCTCGCGCGCGGTGCGCTGGCACTGACCCTGTCGGTGTTCATCGAAAACCACCGGGCAAGGGCCTTTTATGCGCGGCATGGCTTTACCGAAATCGGCAAAAACCCGTTCCGCATCGGCAGCGTCGTCGATGATGACCGGGTGTGGAAGCTGGTGCTATGAACGATGCGGTCACACTCTGGCGTGCCGACACGCTCGGCGCGGTGCCGCACGGATTTGCAGGACGGCGCGGCGGGGTGTCATCGGGCGCGATAGCCAGCCTCAATTGCGGAATGGGCGCGGGCGATGACCCTGCGGCAGTGGCGGTGAACAGGCGGCGCGCAGCCGATGCGGTGCTCCCCAATGCCGCGCTAACCAGCGTATATCAGGTCCATGGGCGTGCGTGCGTCACCGTGCGCGAACCATGGGCCGATGACGCACGGCCACAAGCCGATGCGCTTGTCACAGACCGGCCGGAGATAGTTCTGGGCATCGTCACCGCCGATTGTGTTCCCGTGCTGCTTGCCGACAAAGTTTCGGGCGTGGTCGGCGCGGCGCATGCGGGGTGGAAGGGCGCGCTAGCGGGCGTCACCGATGCTGCGCTGTCGGCAATGGAGGCGCTGGGCGCACAGCGCGGGCGTATCGTCGCGGCGATTGGCCCGTGCATCGCGCGTGCATCCTATGAAGTGGACCGAACATTGTTCGACGCCTTCACCAATGCTGATCCCACCAATGAGCGATTCTTTTTGGATGGACAACCCGACCATTGGCAGTTTGATTTGGAAGCCTATGTCGCGGCGCGGCTTGCGGCGGCTGGGGTTCCGATTGTTGAAGCGATGGGGCTAGATACCTATGCCCGGATAGATGATTTTTACAGTTATCGCCGCGCGACGCATCGCGGTGAACCGACCTATGGCCGCCAACTTTCTATGATAGGATTGCCGCAATGACCGCAAAAACCATCGGCCTATTTGGCGGCCTCATCGCCTTTGCCACGATGGTGTGGTTGCCCGCGCCTGCTGGGATGAGCGAGCCTGCATGGCATGTCGCGGCGTTGACCGTGCTGATGGCGGCGTGGTGGATGAGCGAGGCGGTGCCGCTGACCGTAACTGCTTTGCTCCCGTTCCTTGCTATCCCGTTGTTTGGGATCATGCCCGCTGGCGCGATTGCCAAGGAATATTATTCGCCGATCCTGTTCCTGATATTGGGCGGGGCGTTCATCGCGCTTGCCATCGAACGGGTGGGGTTGCATCGGCGGCTCGCGCTGGCGCTGTTGGCGCGGGCGGGGGATAGCGCATGGGGGTTGCTTGCGGCGTTCATGACGGCGACGGCGCTGCTATCGATGTTCATTTCGAACACCTCGACCGCGCTGATCATGGCCCCTATTGCCATCGCGGTGCTGGCCGCCGCGCGGGTGCCGGAGGGCGAAACTGGCGGCATGGCGGGGGCGTTGATGATGGGCATCGCCTTTGCCGCGTCGCTGGGCGGGCTTGGCACCATCGTCGGTTCGCCGACCAATGCGATTGCTGTCGGCCTTATCGAACGCACGTTGCATGTCGAAATAGGCTTTATGCAGTGGGCGATGTTTGGGGTGCCGCTGGTTATTCTTGGCACCGCTTTGGCCTTTTTCATCCTTGTCCATGTGCAGCGGCTGGGGCGCTATGGCTTTGACGTTGCCGCTGCGCGCAGCGCGATAGGCAATGCCGCTATCTGGACCAGCGCCGAAGTGCGCGTGCTGATGGTGTTCGCACTGGTGTTTGCGGCGTGGGTGGCGCAACCGTGGATCGAGGGGTGGCTCCCCGCAGGCGCACTGACCGACGGGACGATTGCGGTGGCGGGGTCATTATTGCTGTTCGTCACCCCCGATGGTGAAACGCAAGGTGGAAAGCGACGCCCGTTGCTGGTGTGGAAAGAGGCTGACCGCGCGCCATGGGGCGTCATCATGATGTTCGGCGGCGGGTTGGCACTGGCGGCGGGAATCACCGAATCGGGACTGGCGACGTGGCTCGGTCATGCGCTGGAGCCTTTGCGGCATGTCCACCCGCTCGTCATCGCTCTGGCGCTGGTCGCGCTGGTGGTGCTGATAACCGAATTTGCCTCCAACGTGGCGACGGCGAGCGGAGTGATGCCCGTGGTCGCGGCGCTTATCGGCGCGACGGGGGTTGACCCAGTGCTGCTCGCCGTGCCCGCCGCAATTGCCGCCAGCTGGGGCTTCATGTTGCCATCGGGAACGGGGCCGAACGCGATTGCCTGGGCCAGCGGGCATGTGGCGCTGCCGCGTGTGCTGAAAGCGGGATTGATGCTCGACCTGCTTGGTATCCCGATGATCGTTGGTGTGGTGTGGGCGGTGGCGTGGTTGGGGTAGTTGCACTTGAAACCAACGCGCCGCTGGTTTAGGCATATCGCGCACTCAGACATATGGTGGAGATGCGTTCCTGCGGAGGTTAGGGACCCTGGCCCCATATATCTTTTGGCTCCTGCCTTCCTGGGGGTTTTAACGAGCGATGTCTTGGCAGGCGTCCGGCAACGCCCGATGATATAGGAAGACTCTCATGACCAAACCACCGCTGCCCATCGCCACTCCTCGCCGCAAGCCTAAGGCGCATATGCAAAGCATCGGCGGGCATAATCTGCGCCCTTCGACGCTGATGATGGGGCATGGTTATGACCCGATGCTGTCCGAAGGGGCGCTCAAGCCGCCAATCTTTCTCACCTCGACCTTTGCCTTTGAGAATGCAGCCGCCGGAAAGCGGCATTTCGAGGGGATAACGGGCAAGCGCCCTGGCGGTGCCGATGGTTTGGTCTATTCGCGGTTCAACGGTCCCAATCAGGAAATTCTTGAGGATCGACTGGCGATTTGGGACGAGGCAGAGGATGCACTGGTGTTCTCCAGCGGCATGTCGGCGATTGCGACATTGTTCCTCGCGCATGTCAGCCAGAATGATGTCATCGTCCATTCGGGGCCGCTTTATGCCGCAACCGAGACGATGATTGCGCGGATATTTGCACGGTTCGGCATACACTATCTTGATTTCCCGGCCGAAGCATCGCGCAGCGAAATTGACGCGATTTTGGTCGAGGCAAAGGCGCTGGCAGTAAAACATGGTGGCCGCGTGGCGATGCTCTACCTCGAAAGCCCCGCCAACCCGACCAATGCGCTGGTCGATGTCGAGGCGTGCCGCGCCGCGATTGATGCCGCGTTTGACGCAGACGCGCGCCCGCCCATCGCTATCGATAACACCTTCCTAGGGCCGCTGTGGTCGCGGCCATTGCTGCACGGCGCCGATGTTGCGGTCTATAGCCTGACCAAATATGCCGGCGGGCATAGCGATTTGGTCGCAGGCGGGGTGCTGGGTGCCAAGCGTTGGATCGACCCAGTGCGCGCAATGCGCAACACCATTGGCACGATTTGCGACCCCAACACATCATGGATGTTGCTGCGTAGCTTGGAGACGCTGGAGCTGCGGATGAACCGTGCGGGCGAGAATGCCGAAATCGTCTGTGCGTTCCTGCGCGACCACCCAAAGGTTGAGGGGATAGGTTATCTGGGGTTCCTGCCCGAAGGATCGCAAAAGGATATATTCGATCGTCATTGCACCGGCGCTGGATCGACATTTTCGCTGTTCATTCGCGGCGGCGAGGCGGAGGCGTTTCGGTTCCTCGATGCGCTGAAAATCGCGAAACTGGCGGTTAGCCTTGGCGGGACCGAGACTTTGGCGAGCGCGCCCGCCGCGATGACGCATTTGTCGGTGCCCGATGAACGCAAAAAAGCGATGGGGATAACCGACAATCTGGTGCGCATTTCGATTGGTATCGAGGATCCTGATGATCTGATTGCCGATTTTGCCCAGGCGCTCGATATGGTTTAAGGTTGCTTCACGCGCTGCTTTTCCCCAAGCTAGGCCAATGAGTTTTACGCCCAATTTCAGCATAGATGGCGACGGCGCGGCGGCGACGCTGCGCTTGTCGGGACGGCTGACGCTGGCGCGGATCGACGGCATATATGATCGGTTGCAGGCGGCGCTGGCTGAATATGGGGCCGAGCATGGCGTGATTGGCAGCATCGACATCAGCGCGGTGGAGCGGATCGATACGGTCGGCGCGTGGATGGTGTCGCGGCTGGCGACAACCCATGATGCGGCCATCATCGGCGCGAGCGCAGGGGCGCAGGTGCTGATCGAGGCGGTAGGGCGATCGGATCAACACGTCGCGATTCGCCCCGAATCCGTTTTCCCGCTGGTGCGAATTGTAGGGGAGGTTGGCACCAGCGTCATCAGCACATTTTCGGAACTGAAAGGGCTGCTGACCTTTTTTGGCGAGGCGCTGATTGCGACGCTGGCGTTGATGCGTAATCCGCAACGCATCCGCTGGAACGCTGTTGTCACGCGATTCGAAACGGTTGGCGTTAATGCGCTAGCGATTGTCGGGCTGATGACATTCCTGATCGGCGTCGTGATTGCGCAACAGGGCGCGGTGCAGCTGCGGCAGTTTGGGCTGGAAGTGTTCACGATCAATCTGGTCGGCCGCACCTCGATCCGTGAGCTGGGGCTGTTGATGACCGCGATCATGGTGGCTGGGCGGTCTGGCTCAGCCTTTGCCGCGCAAATCGGCACGATGAAGCTGACCGAGGAGGTCGATGCGATGCGCACCATTGGCGTGTCGCCGATGGAGGCGCTGGTACTGCCGCGCGTCTTTGCGACATTGCTGATGATGCCGCTGCTGGGCTTTTACGCGTCGATAACCTCCGTCATTGGCGGCGGCCTCTATTGCTGGATCGGGCTGGATATTCCCCCCTTGACCTATATCCAGTTGCTGCGCGACATCATACCGATGACCGACATGTGGGCACTGTTGATTAAGGCCCCTGTGTTTGGTGTAATTGTCGCCATTACCGGATGCTATCACGGGATGCAGGTTAAATCGAACGCCGAAGAAGTCGGTCGGCGCACCACCGACGCGGTGGTCCAAGGGATTTTCCTAGTGATCGTGCTCGACGCATTTTTCGCAGTATTTTTCACCGCCATCGGGTGGCAGTGATGGGCGCGGTTAAAAACCCCAAGCGTAATGCCCCGCCCGCACTGCCGTTCGTGCACGACGCCGACACGCCCGCCATTCGTGTGCGTGGGCTTCGCAATGCCTTTGGCGATCAAGTGATTCACGACGGGCTGGACCTGGATGTGCGGCGCGGCGAGATATTGGGCGTGGTCGGCGGATCGGGGACGGGAAAATCGGTGCTGATGCGCTCGATCATCGGGTTGCAAGAACCGCAAGCGGGCGAGGTCGAAGTGTTTGGCATTTCGACGCTCGGCCCCGCTGATACCGACGCGCAGCGTGACATTCGCCGCCGCTGGGGCGTGTTGTTTCAAGGAGGCGCGCTGTTTTCTACGCTGACGGTCGCAGAAAATGTGCAGGTGCCTATCCGCGAATATTTCCCCGCTATCGGTGATGATCTGCTCGACGAAATTGCGGCGTATAAGGTGGTTCTGGCTGGCCTGCCCGCCAATGCCGGGCCCAAATACCCATCGGAACTGTCGGGCGGGATGATAAAGCGGGCGGCGCTGGCGCGGGCACTGGCGCTCGACCCGGCGCTGGTGTTCCTCGATGAGCCGACGGCGGGGCTTGACCCGATTAGCGCAGCGGCATTTGATGAGCTTATCCGCGAGCTTGCCGACACGCTGGGGCTAACGGTGTTGTTGATTACGCATGACCTTGATACGCTGCACACGGTTTGCGACCGCGTGGCGGTGCTGGCGGATCAATGCGTGATAGCCATCGGCACGATTGACGAATTGGTGGCGACAGCCCATCCATGGATTGCCGAATATTTTCTGGGTCCACGCGGTCGTGTCGCCCTTGCTGCTGCTGAGCGGCGAAATAACAACGGGGTTTGATGCACATGGAAAATCGCTCCAACGCTTTGATGGTCGGAACAGTGACGTTGGTCCTGATTGCCGCGCTCGCCGCATTCGTCATCTGGCTCGCCAATAGTGGTGGACGAGACCGCGTGGAATATGACGTGTTTTTCAAACAATCGGTTGATGGGCTGAACAGGGGTTCGGCTGTGCTTTATTCAGGGGTTCAAGCGGGGCAGGTGACGGAAATTGCGCTGTGGCGGCCCGACCCTCAATTTGTGCGGGTGCGCATCGAAGTGGACGAAGATGTGCCGATTTTACAGGGTACCACCGCATCTATGCAGGGCGTGGGTTTTACCGGCGTATCGCAAATCCAACTGGAGGGCGCGGTCGCGGGCGCGCCGCGATTGCCCAATGATGGCCCTGCTGGTCGCCCCGTCATCCCGACCAAACGCGCAGGCTTTGGTGAACTGCTCAACAGCGCGCCGCAATTGCTCGAACGCCTCTCAACCTTGACCGAGCGACTGACCGAATTGACCAGTGATCGCAATCAGGAAAGCTTGGCAAACATCCTCGATAATATCGAATCGACGAGCGGCACCTTGGCACGCAACGGCCCGCAGCTGGAGGCGGCAATTGCCGATGCGCGAACGACTGTGCAACAGGCCGGGCTGGCGGCGCAACAAATCGCGCTGCTGACCCAAACCGTCAATGGCGCTATGGACGGGGAGGGCCGCCCGATGATTGCCCAATTGCGCACCACGATGGTGGCGGCGGAGCGATCTATTATGGCTCTGGAAGGCGTCATCAACGATGCGCGGCCGGGGATGCAATCGTTTAGCCAGCGGACCATCCCTGAAGCTAATGCGCTCATCCGCGATTTGCGGCGCAGCGCGACGACGCTGTCGAATGTGGCCGACCGGCTCGACCAACAAGGGGCGGGTGGGCTGTTGTCGCCGCAATTGCCCGATTATGAACCATGAGGACGCACATCATGTCTGTTGCTACGAACATACGCTGGGCAATAGTTGCACCATTAGCCGCTGTGACACTGCTGTCGGGTTGCCTTAGCTTAGGCGGCAATGTGCCCGACAGCCTGCTCACGCTGACTAGCGTCAACGCATTGCCAACCGGAGTAGGGGCGCGGCGCGGGACGGTCGGTAATGCGTTGACCATCATGGTGCCATCGACCCCGCAAAAACTGCGCACCCCGCGCGTTCCGGTGCAATCTGGCGGTATCAACATCGCTTATGTCCAAGGCGCGACATGGGTGGAGCCGCCCGCACGGCTGTTTCAACGCTTATTGTCCGAAACCGTTACCGCACGAACGAGCCGGCTGGTGCTCGATGAGAGCGAGTTTGTGACCGGAGCGGGTGAAGTGGTGACCGGGCAATTACTCGACTTTGGTGTCGATGCCGACCGTAACCAAGTGGTTGTGACCTATTTGGCGGTCCGCATGCCGAGCGGCGGCGGCGAAGTGGAACAGCGCCGGTTTGAGGCGCGCGCCAATGTATCGCGGATCGACGGACCAACGGTCGGCGCAGCGCTTAACGAGGCAGCAAACCGTGTCGCGAACGACGTCGCCACTTGGCTGACATTGCCGTGAACATATCGGGCAAGGTCGCATGGGTCACGGGCGCGAGCAGCGGGATTGGCCGTGCGCTGGCGCTAGCGCTGGTGCGGGAGAGGGCGCAGATCATCCTCTCGGGGCGGCGGGCCGATGCACTGGCTGCGGTAGCGGCGGAGGCGGGCGGCGATTGCCTGATCCTGCCGTTTGATACCACCGATATGGCCAGTCTGCCGACGGTGGTGACGCAGGCATACGGCTGGCGCGGGCGTATCGACATCCTCGTCAACAATGCCGGGATCAGCCAGCGCAGCCTAGCGGTCGATACCGACGGATGCGTTTATGACCAGGTGATCGGCACCGACTTGATCGCACCAATCCATTTGACACAGGCCTGTCTGCCACATCTCGTGGCGAATAAGACAGGGCTGGTGGTGGCCATATCGTCGGTCGCCGGGCGCATTGGGGTGCCCCTGCGCACCGCTTATTGCGCCGCAAAACACGGGCTTATCGGCTATATGGATGCGCTGCGGGCTGAGGCGGAGGTCGCGCATGGCCTGCGCGTCCTCACCGTTTTGCCGGGGTCGGTGGCGACCGATGTGGCGCGCAATGCGTTGACCGGACAGGGGACGCGGCGCGGCATCAGCGATTCGGTCATCGACAATGGCATCCCCGTCGATGAATGCGCCGCCGAAATTGTCGCCGCGATTCTGGGCGATGTCCGCGAGCTGATTGTCGCACGCGGGATGGAGCTGGACATGGCTCGGCTGCGGCAATCGGATGGCGATGCGCTGTTCGCACTGACCGCAAAGCTGGGCGCACAGATTGCGGGTTAAGCCAATGCTGCCTCAATCGCACCTGCCAGCGCGGTGACGCTGTCCAGCGCCTGAAACGCGTCTGCGCCGATTAACAGCGACAGCCTGTCCCCATCGCGGCGGAATATCGCGGGCAGGGGCGCTTTGGCATGGTCTGGCCAAGCGGCGCGAAAATCGGGGCGGTGAAAGAACTCGGCTTCCCAGACTTGTGCCTTCAACCAGTCGCGCCATTCGCCGCGCATAGTAAATGCCCCGAAAGTGACGGCGCACAGCTGGCAATCATAGGTCGCGGGGCTAAGCGTTTTGTGGACCGTGTCCATGATTCCCGCGATCCTGCCCGCATTGGCATTATAGACGAAAACAAGCGCGTCGGGTGTTTTTGCTACTGTCATCATACTTCCCTCATTGCTCATTTTTTGCGCAGCGTATAGCGCAGACTGCGATGACCGACTCCCCGCTTTTGACCCAGATATTCGACGACTTAGTGGTTTCGACGATATTGGTTGTTGTAACGGTTGCATTTCACGGCACCATATTGACCTTGCTGGCGCGCCTGTTGCGCAGCGAAGCACGCGAGGAAGCCGCGCATCATGTCCCCGCTTTGTCGCTGCGCAGCCTGGTGTTTACGGTTGCGCTGGTGCTGGCGCTGTTCACGTTGCACGGGGTCGAGATATGGCTCTATGCCTTTGTATATGTGTGGATTGGCGCGATTGGCGACATTGCGACGGCGGCCTATTATTCGACGATCAGCTATGCCGCGATTGGCTATACCGACCATTATATCGACCCCGATTGGCGGATGGTCGCGGCGATAGAGGGGATTAACGGGCTGTTGTTGATGGGGTGGTCCACCGCATTTTTTGTGTCGGTGGTGACGCAGTTTCAACAGAGGCGCTGAAGCCTTTTCGAGTGAGATGGAATCATCGAACGACTCGGAAAAGGCGGAAAATCAAGACGGTGCAACCGGAGCAACGGCGCGGGCAAAATGGCGATAAACGGCTTCGGGCTTACGCGAAGCAGCGTTGCGCCAGCGCGGCGCGTCGGCAAGGTTGATTGCGGTCCCTTGGTTATCGAGGATCAACACCGTCGGTGTGCCAGTGATTTCACCTAGGCCGAAACGGCGCGCCACCGCGATGTTGCGTTCCTCTAGGCTACGCGGCACATGGACCCACACCAGTTCATAGCGCGAAGATAACATCGCGGCGAAGCGTTCAGACTGGAACAGGTCGAACAGCGCCATGCTGTCATGGCACCAATCGCCGCCTAGGATGATCATCACATGTTTGCCGTTTTCCCGCGCAGCGGCAAGCGCGGCATCAACATCGGCTGATGCGTTGCGCGTAGGGTCGAAGATGAGCTGGGCGTCTGCGGCGGCGGCCATCGTTGCTTCGCGGTCTGCAAATGTGCCAGAGTTTACCCCCGCGCACGCGCTTATCGTCGCCATCACCAGCGATGCTGCCAGCGCCCTTGCCATCATCCGCATATCGGTCTGCTCCACTATATTGCGGTCATTATGTGGACGATGATGCCACGCCTTGTCGAGCGGCAATATCGCGGGCATAACCAGCCTAGACCAAGGGAGAGACATCATGACCAGTACGCGCCTGCTGTGGGCTCTGTGCCTGCTCGCCGCACTGGTGATGATCGGTGCGATGATCGCCTTTACAGGGGTGCCGGGCCAAATGGCGTGCGATGGTGGAACGGCGCTTGACCCGCTGCTGCGCTTTGAATGGATGACGACACCGGCCGAATTTGCGCGGTTTTTCGGGGTTGACCCATGCCGCACACAATTATCGCTGACGATGGATGCAATGAACCGCATCGACGTGGCGGCGTTCATCCCTGCCTTCACAGCGTTTCAGCTGTTCGCAGCGTGGGCGCTGCGCCGTGACGGGCGGTTGGCGGCGTTTTTCGTCATCAATGCGGCACTGATTGCGGGGGGGTGCGACATGCTGGAGGACCGCGTGCTGTTCAATCTGGCGGCGATTGCCCGCATGGGCGACGCGGTGGACCCCGTCTGGTTTGGGCAGCTATTCTGGTTTGTGCGTGTCAAATTTGCGCTGTTGGCGCTTGGGGCCATCGCACTAGGCTGGCTGGTTGGGCGGCGGCCCGGCAGGGGATGGATGGTTGCGTGCTGGATGATGATGGCGGGCGGCGCGGCAAGTGTATTCGGCATTTTCATACCGCAATTGCTGACGTTTGGAACGGCTATTGCGTGGCTGATACTGTTGATCGTTGCGATTGCGCGCGTGATTTTTCCAGGGTCGGAGCGCGGGTTTTCAGATCAGGGTTAAATGATAAAAAACCCTAGCGTGACCAATGCCATAACCGCCGTTGCCAGCCATCCACCAACAGCGAGCCAGCCGCGCACCGCAAGCCGCCCCATGATGCGCCGATTCATCGCAATCAACATCATCACAATCATCAGCGGCGCTGCCAGAACGCCATTGACAACGGCGGCCCAATAGAGCGCCTTGATAGGGTCAATCCCGATATAATTGAGCGAGAGGCCCAATATGGTCGCGACGGCGATGGTCGCGTAAAACGCCTTGGCCTCACGCGGTTTACGGTCGAGTCCTTCGACCCAGCCCATGCTTTCGCTCACTGCATAGGCGGCGGAGCCAGCGAGGATCGGCACCGCCAACATGCCCGTGCCGATGATACCAATGGCAAACAGCGCGAAGGCAAAATCGCCCGCAATGGGGCGCAGCGCACCTGCCGCTTGCGCAGACGACGTGACATTGGTGACGCCGTGCGCATGCAGCGTCGCGGCGGTTGCGATGACGATGAACAGCGCGGTGAGGTGCGAAAATGCCATTCCGACGAGTGTGTCGGTGCGAATGCGGCGAAGCTCCGGCCCGGCGGTTCGCGGCGTTATGCATAGGGGCTTGACGTGGCGGCGGTGCGCCTCCTCCACCTCTTGGCCCGCTTGCCAGAAAAACAAATAGGGGCTGATGGTGGTGCCAAAGATAGCAACCAGCGCCATCGCGTGTGGGCTATCAAAGGTGAAATGCGGGACCAGTGTGCCGTAAATGGCTTCGCCCCACGGAACGTCGGCCACAAACACAACGGCGACATAGGAAAATAGCGACAGCGTCGTCCATTTGAGCACGCGCGCATAGGCCGCATAGCTGGTGAATATTTCCAGCAGAACACAAATGATCGCAAATATCCCCGCATAGAACATCACCGGCCCACCGATCAGCAGGCCGAGCGCCGCGCCCATAGCGCCGAGGTCGGCACCAAGGTTGATGACGTTGGCGATGAGCAGCAGCATGACTACGCTGCGCAACAGCCATCGCGGATAGTGACGGCGCAGATTTTGGGCGATGCCGACGCCTGTGACCGACCCTATTTCGGCGCTGATCGCCTGAATCGAGGCGAGCAATGGAAAGCCGAAGAACATCGTCCACGCCATGCCATAGCCAAATTGCGCGCCGACCTGGCTATAGGTCGCAATGCCGCTGGGGTCGTCATCGGCCGCGCCGGTGACAAGACCGGGGCCGAGTGTTTGGAGTAGGCTTGGGCGTTCGGTCATTGGGTGTTCGCCAAACGAGTTAGCGCATCGCCATCGACACGCATGATGGTCCATTCGTCCATATATTGCGCGCCCAATGTGCGGTAAAATCCGATGGCGGGTTCGTTCCAGTCGAGCACGCTCCATTCCAGCCGCGCGCAGCCGCGTTCACCTGCGAGGGCGGCGAGGTGGGCGAGCAATGCTTTGCCAAGGCCGGATCCGCGCGCGGCGGGGCGTACGAACAGGTCTTCGAGGTAAATCCCCGGTCGCCCCTCAAAGGTCGAGAAATTGTGGAAAAACAGCGCGAAGCCTTGGGGGGTGTCGTCCAATTCGCCGATGATAACCTCGGCATAAGGGCGGTCATTAAATAGGTTTGCCCCCAGCGCCGCCTCGTCAAACCGCACCGCGTCGGCGAGGCGCTCATAGGCCGCGAGGTCGCGAATGAATTGCGCAATCAGCGGCAGGTCAGCGGGGGTTGCGGCGCGGATGGTGGGGGTCATGCGATGTCAATCTTGGCAGCTATTACAAGTTCATCAACGAGCGATGGTAGTGCATCTAAAATTGCCATTGCCGACTCATTTTCCTGCGTTATCGCCTGTTGGCGAGCGGTTTCGTCGTGGCGACTTTGCGCTGCATCGCCCATTCTGCGAAAATGTTCTACCTGCGCAAGTTGAGCCGATACTCGCCGTAAATTATCGACCGCAGCGACGGGAAATATCAGCTCAGCGAGGCGTATCACCTCAAAAAACTCGACTATCTGCTCAACACTAAGGGTGGATGATCCGACATACGCAGAGCGGATTTGTCTGATGCGTTCGATGCAATCGAAGCGCCGATCAAGTAGCTGAATCTTGAGGTCATTTTCGGCAAGTTGGATCTGACGGCGTTGAATCCCCGTTTGTTTCTTGCCCACCCATAAAGCAGCACCCACCGCTAGAATGCCCGTCGTTAAGGTTGCCGATGCTTGCCAATCCCAAGTGCAAAGCGCTTGCACGCTCATCCCACCCCGCCCTTCGCCGCATCCATGCTCACAGCCGTGCCCGCGTCAATTTCCGCCGCTTTGGCTTCGACCAGCGCGACGATGTGGCTGACCATATCGCTATCGGCAACATGGTGGTCGGTGACGCCCGACAAATAGACCATATGCTTGCCAGCGCCGCCGCCGGTGATGCCGATGTCGGTTTCGCGCGCTTCGCCCGGACCGTTGACGACGCAGCCGAGCACCGAGAGTGAGATCGGTGTGCGGATGTGCGACAGCGCCTCCTCCAACCTCTCGACGGTGCGGATAACATCGAAGCCTTGGCGCGCGCAGCTGGGGCAGGAGACGACCCGCACCCCGCGCGTGCGCAGGCTCAGCGATTTGAGGATTTCAAAGCCGACGCGCACCTCTTGTTCCGGTTCGGCAGACAGCGAGACGCGGATGGTGTCGCCAATGCCATACCATAGCAGCGACCCCATGCCGATCGCGCTTTTGACCGTGCCGCCGATGAGGCCGCCCGCTTCGGTGATGCCGAGGTGCAGCGGGCAATCAACCACTTCAGCCAGTTGTTGATAGGCGGCAACCGCGAGGAACAGGTCGCTGGCTTTTACCGCGACTTTATATTCATGAAAATCATGGTCCTGGAGCAATTTGATATGGTCGAGCGCGCTTTCGACCAATGCCTCCGGGCAGGGCTCGCCATATTTTTCGAGCAGGTCACGCTCGAGCGACCCCGCGTTGACGCCGATGCGGATTGCGCAACCATTGGCCTTTGCCGCGCGGACGACTTCGGCGACGCGCTCCGCTGACCCGATATTGCCGGGGTTGATGCGCAGGCACGCCGCGCCCGCGTCCGCCGCTTCCAATGCGCGCTTATAGTGGAAATGAATGTCGGCGACGATGGGCACATGCGCCGCGCGGACGATCTGCTTGAGGCCAGAGGTCGACGCCTCATCGGGGCATGACACACGAATGATGTCCGCCCCCGCTTCCTCGCAGCGTCGGATCTGATCGACCGTTGCGCGCACATCGTGCGTTGGGGTGTTGGTCATCGTCTGGACGCTGATCGGCGCGTCGCCACCGACGGCAATGCTGCCGACCATGATCTGGCGAGATTTACGGCGCACAATGTCACGCCAAGGACGGATGCTCATGCTCTGCGCTATACCGCCGCCTGTTGCCAAGATGCAACAGCGCGAGCCATGTGTTGACCGCGCACGAAGATTTTTCTTGTGCATTGCAACATATGACGGCACTAGGGACGAGACGCGGACGATGCCCCGGCTTTGACAGAGGGTGCGCCGCGCGCAGGCGGGACGTTTCGCAACAACCTCGAAGGGTTTCATTATGCGCACGTCCATCAAGGGTCTATTGGCCCTTTCTCTCCTATCCGTTTCCGTTCCTGCAATGGCCGAAGAGGCCGACCCACCCAGCGACATCACCGTCACGGGTGGCGTCAGCCTGGTCAGCGATTACCGTTTTCGCGGCGTCAGCTTTTCGGCTGAGGATATTGCCGTTCAGGGCACCATCAACATCAACCATAGCAGCGGTGTCTATATAGGCACTTGGGCTTCGAGCCTTGAGGACTCGGCGCTCTATGGCCACACCGAGGTCGATATTTATGCGGGTTACGCGACCGAAGTAGCGCCCGGCACGACGATCGACGTCGGGCTGCTCTATTATTATTATCCCAACGGCATAGATGCTGCGGGCGACAGCGATTATTTTGAACCCTATGCGTCGATCAAGACGACTCTGGGGCCGGTGACGGCCAAGCTTGGTGCCGCCTATGCCTGGGATCAATCGGCGCTGGGCAGCGCTGATAATATCTATGTTTACACTGACTTTGGACTTGGCATCCCTGAAACACCGATTTCGCTTAACGCGCACCTTGGTTACAGCGACGGTGCGCTGGCGTTCGGCGGCAATTACTGGGATTGGTCGCTGGGTGCGGATTGGGCGGTTGGCCACGGCCTGACGGTCGGCGTCAAATATGTCGATAGCGATCTTAATCAGCTGACCGGCATTCCCGCCGCTGATACGCTGTATGATGCGACGCTATTGTTCACAATTGGCGCTAGCTTCTGACACACCAGACTCTTGTCCTGCCGTGATTTCCGAGCCGTGGAATGTGCCATTCCACTCGAAATCACTATAATGGGCGGCGTCTCTTAACCGAGCGCCGCCTGTTTACAGGTGTGGCGCAATCAAAGCGCCGCCTGTTTACAGGTGTGGCGCAATCAAAGCGCCGCCTGTTTTTCATCGGCCAGCCTGTCCAGCTCGGCGCGGCTCATTTTTTGGCTGGCGGATTTAAGCTGTCCGCACGCCGCCATGATGTCGCGCCCGCGCGGGGTGCGGATGGGTGCGGAAATCCCGGCGGCAAACACCGCTTCGGAAAATCGCCGGATGCGCGAGGGTTCAGAACATTCATAGGCCGCGCCCGGCCATGGGTTGAACGGGATCAGATTGACCTTGGCGGGCAGGCGATAGTGTTTGATGAGCCGCACCAGTTCAGCCGCGTCGGCGTCGCTATCATTCTTGCCTTTTAACATCACATATTCAAAGGTGATACGCCGCGCATTATTCGCGCCGGGATAGGCGGCACAGGCGGCCAGCAATTCGTCGATGCCGTATTTGCGGTTGATCGGGACAATTTCGTCGCGCACTTCCTTGGTCACCGCATGGAGTGAAACCGCCAGATTGACGCCGATTTCCGCGCCTGCCCGCGCCATCATCGGCACGACGCCGCTGGTGGAGAGCGTAATCCGCCGCCGCGACAAAGCGAGGCCATCGCCATCCATGACAATCTTCATCGCGTCGCGGACATTGTTGAAATTATACAGCGGTTCGCCCATCCCCATCAGCACGATGTTGGTGAGGATGCGGCCATCGGCGCTATATTGCGGGGCGTCATCATCGTCACCGTCCTCGTCGTTAGAGGAGGTCCCAGTGGCTGAACTCATATTCCCCTTGGGCCATTCGCCCAGCGAATCGCGCGCCAGCATCACCTGCCCGACAATTTCGCCCGCGCTCAGGTTGCGCACCAGCCGCATCGTTCCGGTATGGCAGAATCGGCAATTGAGCGTGCAACCAACCTG
>JBBTFY010000028.1:0-3159 GCA_038041635.1 Pseudomonadota bacterium | reverse complement strand
GTCAGGCCCAGCAGGTCGGTCTTGCCATCGGGCCGCACGGGCACATCGCGCGTAACCGGAATGGGGTCGAAAGTGCCGGGAATTTGCATCAAGTGCCGCGCTCCCGGTCCTGCGGTTCCGGTAGAAAGCAGTTACGGATGCCATCGACATGTTCAACTAGGTCAATGGCAGCGTTGTTTGCACCCATGCAATCAAGAATGACATCAATTCCCTCACGGCGGGCCAGTTTTGCAGCAGGCACAAAATCAGCGTCCGCAGCCACAATGATGATCTGATCCACTTGCTTTTTGAAAGCGAGCGAGGCCACGTCAAGCCCAAGACGCATATCCACGCCTTTCTGTATGGTATCAATTTTAAAGTCAGAATCCGTTGCGACAAAATTGCTCGCATCGCTAATCAGTCGAGTAGTAGCTTCTACGGAAAGCTTCCATCGCGCTGTATCATTCAATCGCCCGAGACGGAGCGCGACCTTCCGCAGCTTTTTGACTTCTCGGTGGAGAGCAACCCTAAAAATCGCCTCATCAGTCTTAGCAAAATCGACCGATTTTCGTCCCAAGGGTGTATGCATGCGTTTTGTTAATGGAGCGCAGTCGTAAAAGAAAATCCTATAAAATTCGCGAGATTCGGCTAACAGATCACCTCTGCCCACCTGCTCCATTACCCTCGACGCCCCAATTCTCTGTGTTAAATGCCAATATGCGAGCATTCCAAGGCCATGCGCCACAGAGCGGGCATCGTTTTTATCATGATCTGGAAAACTGTGCTCAAATCGACGTAGGAAAAACCCGCCATCGACTAAAATTGCCGTCGCCATATGGTTTTCCAAAAAAGTTGTCCCCGGGAGCGGCCTTGAGCTGATATCTGCTCTTTCGAGCGCCTCAAGACGGCAAACCGGGGACTGGATAGACATTATGTAACCGTGATGGTTACAAAAGTCAATATAACGCTGCGCCAACAATTAGAGTCCAAACCATGCTTGGTCGTATTTTTACCCGCATTGCCAACCGCGTGTCGGCGCTGGTCGGATAGTCGCTGGCATTCAGCGCCCCGCACAACCCAGCGCCGCCGCGTCAATCGCGGTTGCCGCGCCGCGCAACCGCCACGTCGTCGCCGTGCCGCCACCACCACTGACGCTCATGCCCTGATTGCTGCGGATCGCCGCGACGATGGCCGCATCCATCTGTGCGTTTGATGCCCAAGCGCCCCCGGAAATCTGGGTAGTGTGTCGGTGTGAATGGGAATATAGGGAAAATCCACTTCTCACACAGGGGAGAGCGTCTGGATGACGCGCCTATAGCCGTGCTGGCTGCAATTTGCCATCATGAGGGAATTATCATTGCCATGGAGGAGGCCGCGCCATGCTCGACCGCATTTTTACTAGCATTGCCAATCGCGTGTCCGCGCTTGCCGGACAACCGATGGCGTTCATTATCGCATCAGGAACAATCATAGCCTGGGCGCTGACAGGGCCACTGTTCGGCTATTCGGATACATGGCAATTGGTCATCAACACATCGACGACAATCATTACCTTTTTGATGGTGTTCGTCATCCAGAACAGCCAGAATCGCGACGCGGCGGCGCTTCAGGCCAAGTTGGACGAGCTGATCCGCGCCAACGCACACGCACGCAACGAGTTTATCGGGATTGAGCATCGCACCGACGCCGAGGTTGAAGCGATACGCCGCGCGTTGGAGGCTGAGATCGCCGCGCTCAATAGCGATGAGGGCGGGCGACACGCTAGTCACACAGCCGTTATGCGATTGTTACAAAGGATTTAGCGCCCCGCACAACCCAGCGCTGCCGCATCTATTGCGGTGGCGGCGCCGCGCAAGCCCCATGTCGCCGTAACGCCGCCCGCGCTGATGCTCATCATCTGATTGCTGCGCAAGGCGGCCACAATGGCGGCATCCATCTGTGCGTTGGCGGCCCATGCGCCCGTGCCGCGCATGACAAGCGCGAAACGTTGGCTACCGATGCGCAGCATGATAGCGCTGCGGGGTGGTAATGATGTTGCCAATCGCACATGAACCTGGCCGCGCACGCGCGATGCCGGCCAAAATGCGATGGTGGCATAGCGCAATGTTGCCCCGCCGCTCTGTGGCTGGGCTATCGCATAGCAGCGCAAGGGGGCCGCGTCGCTGGCGGGATCACGAAACGCCCCCCAATCGTTGAACACGCCGAGCGAATCGCGCGCATGCACGGTCGTTTGGAGTAAAGCCGCAGCCGATAGTGCCAGGATCGCGTGTCGCTTCATTCGGTATCACCCGTCGTATCAGTGCGGATGACTTTTTCGACCCCGCCGCCGATCATCACCAGCGATCCTTGCGGCAGCCCGGGCGCGATCGGCACACCAAAGCGCGGGTCGGGTTCAAGCTCCAGCAACAGTCCGCGCAGCACGCGGCTTGACATACCATGCATCACCACCAGCCGGTCGGCTGGAAACGGCGACAAGTCGTCCAGCCAGCTTCGCAGTCGAGTCGCAACGTCGCCATAGCTTTCGCCGCCGGGGGCAATCGTCGTAAACACCCCGCTCTCCATGTCCAGAAAAGCACCATTTTCTTTCTGGATTTCGGCATAGGTGCGGCCTGACCATTCGCCGACATCAATCTCCTGCAGGCGATCATCACGGTTCGCCATATGCCAGTCCGCACCAATATGTTCGGCGATGACGGCCATGGTTTGCAATGCGCGTCCTGCGGTTGATGACCAAAGTTCCAGCGCCTGCCCCGTGCCAAGCCACCTAGCCAGCGCCTCGCCCATCGCGTCAGCCTGTGCAAAGCCTGCGCGGGTCAGCGGGGTGTGTGTGTGGAATTGCCCCTGCATCCGCCGACATGCGTTGAACACCGTTTCGCCATGACGTGCGATGAAAAGACGCCCAGATATCGCCATGCAGTTTCATTCCAATCATGCTTTACTTGCGACTCACGCATAGCGCGCTAAGGATGGATGTGCCACGACATGGGGAGTCGACCAAGCACTGGTCACGTCATGCAACGGGGGCAATGATAATTCAAAGGGCAAGTTTTGATGCAGGCGAAAATTGAACGGGCGGTATTGTTGCGGTGCCTTGGGCATGTCCAATCGGTGGTCGAACGGCGCAACACCATCCCCATCCTCTCCAACGTGCTGATCGAAGCGATGCCAGACACGAGCGGG